>JAFVDR010000186.1 GCA_017476165.1 Treponema sp.
ATGGTACGTTCCATCAATGAACGTCCATTACGCGGGTCTATCAATTTTGGAAAATCTGTAAGAACATCGGTCATTTCGTTGCCGCGTTCACCACATCCAATGTATACAATTAAATCGGCATCACACCATTTTGCAACAGCATGCTGCGTCATGGTTTTACCAGTACCAAAGCCGCCAGGAATGGCAGCCGTTCCCCCCTTGCTCAACGGAAAAAACACATCAATGACACGTTGACCTGTAAGGAGCGGCTGAGACACCTCCAGCTTTTGTGCAAAAGGGCGAGGCTTTCGCAACGGCCAGTACTGTGACATCCTGATTTCTTCATCAAGGTCAGTCGTTGCAATAACTTCATCAACAGTATAAGCCCCTGCTCCTGCAAAAGTCTTTAAAAGATGACCTTTTACAGAAGGAGGCACCATTATCTTGTGAAGGATGGAACCCGTTTCCTGAACCGTTCCAAGAACTGTACCGGGCTTTATCTCCGCACCTGATTCAACAACAGGCGTAAAATCCCATTTTTTTGAAGGATCAATCGGCTCGGTTCTTTGTCCGGGCAACAAGAATGCCCCGCCCGATTCAAACATTTCTCGCAAAGGACGCTGAATGCCATCATAAATTGTTCCTACAAGGCCAGGACCAAGCTTCAAAGACAAAGGACGTTCACTACTGACAACCTGTTCACCGACCTGCATTCCGCTGTCGTCTTCATATACTTCAATGGTAGCGTGACCTTTATCCTGACGGATGATTTCACCTATCAGTTTTTTATTTCCAACATCAACAACATCGTACAAACCGCACTTCTCGAGCCCCTCTGCATACACAATAGGACCAGAAATACGGGTTATTCTTCCAGTAATCATTCAGGAATCCTCCCGCAAAAAAGAGTTTCTGCCAGTTCGCGGCTATATGTATCAAGGATTTCTTTTATTTTCTCATCCAGTGTAAACCGACATATCATGCTACCGTCTTCAGATTGCAAAACGACACCTTCTCGTCTATTGAAGCCTTTCACAGCTTCGTCACTAATAAGACGTTCATCGCCTACAGTACCAGAACTATATGCCTTGCCAAGCACTTTTTTAAGCATCCTGTCCGCAGACAATTTTTTAAAACCGATTATTGTGGCATTAAAGGTCTTTCCGTCAAGAAGATCTTTAGAACGTTCAACAAGCATACGAATGATATCAAGACGCTCGCTTTCCTTCAGGGCATCAAAATATTCGTTCATTGCGTCTATTACTGCATTGTGGATAGTAAGAACGAGATACCTCTGCTTTTCCAAAGGCAATGCAGCCTCTTTATTTTTTTTATACAGAGCAAGCCTTGCATCACAATTTTTCTGAGCAGCAGCTTCTTCATCCTGAACTTTTTGATTTACATTTTCAATAAGCGAAAGCGCCGTCTTTTCTGCCTTTGCTAAAATTTGCTCAGCTTTCTTTCGGGCATCGTTTCGAATTTCATTATCAAGAGCTTCTGTCGAACGTAATTCTTCCATACTTCACTTTCCATTAAACTTGAATTCCAATGGCTTCCCTAATAGCATCAGAAAGCGTTTTCCTTCCAGGAATATGTCCCTGTAAGCCAGGAATTTCCACTATAAGAGGTGCATTGCCTTTCATCTGCCAAGATTTTATTTCATCTGACAGCATATCTGCAACATCTTCTGTAAGAATGAGAACTTTCGGTCTTGCTTCTGCTGGCATTCTGCTGACAGAGCTGTCCTGCCCCGTTATTCTCAGAAAAGAATCGAGAGCCTCCTGTCTGTTGGAAACAGCACTGCCTTTGACTCCAACAAGCATAAAGCCAAGAACCAGCTCTCGTTCTCCAATTACAAAATATTCCATTCGTAATTATATCAATATAATGAACAAAGCTACATGGAATCCCCACAGACAGATACCTTCAGCATGACCAACAACAGGAAGAGCCTTACCAGAAAGTTCTGCATACTCAGTCATGGCACCCATAGCAGCAGC
>JAFVDR010000187.1 GCA_017476165.1 Treponema sp.
ACCGCTTTCCATAAGTTTTCTTCTTCAGTCTTGTTTCCCCATTTCTTAAGGAGAACCCCGTCTGTAAACAGACACAAAAAGGCATTCGGAAAGATTTCCCTTGTCACTTTCATAAAATCAAGAAGTCTATCATTCAGTAAAGGTTCTCCACCCTGTAATTTTATCAATCCAATTTTATTGTCCGTTAAATCGGAAAGTCGTTTTAAATCACGCACATACTGGTCAAAATCAAGAAACGTTGCTTTTGCAATAGGAGAAAAATGGTCACAACACTGGCAATTTAAATTACAATGGTCAGCAAGATTTACTTCTACCCAGAAGTTTTCCTTTGAACGAGGTGTCATTTTATATGAAATCGTACGTTTGTTCCATTCACTTACAAAGAAAAAATTATCTACCCCCGACACAGATTTTATGAGTTGTATATCCTGATTGTACATTGCAGAATCTGTTGAGATTATAATGCCAATCTTACCTGTGCAATGTACATTTAATTCTTTTAATTTCAACAAAGTTATTACGGGAAAAGGTTCTCCTTCTTGATCACAAGACAGAACTCTTGACTTTACGAATCCCTGAATGCGAATTTCACTAAAATGCAGATACTTTGATATAAGCTTCTGAACACTGTCATGTTCCCATATATAAATCAAAGGAAACGTATTGCAGAAAATTGCAAGCTCTTCAAGTTCATTCTGCCTAGGATTATCTTCAATCATATTTTCACAACTCCTCTTCTATTTTTTTGATAACATGATAAAAATCAATTTCCTCAAGCCTGAGTTCAACAGCGTCATTGCACAGCCCCATATCCTTCAAGTTAAAATAATCCAAATCATCTCCAAAGCCCCAATGCGATTTAAAGCCATACAGAATAATTTTCTTACATGGAATGGAGCTTACGACCTCGCACAGACCGCTTCTTACACCTATGAAATATCCGGCCATCTTTAAGAATGAAGAAAGTTCCTCATAACGCAGGAATACGCCAACAGTTCCTTCCACAGCCTGTTCCTTTTCAGTTCCAATGTTCGTACAGACCGCATATCCCATCTCCTTTAATTTTTCAGCAAGTTTTTTCCAGAACAAAGGTGAATATGTTGCCATTGTATAGGAATACGGGGCAAACAGAACTGTTCTTCCCTTTATGAGACCATTCTGCTCAAACAGCCTCTGCATGCTTTCATCACAGTCAGAAAAGACAGGAAGGGCAATGTTTTTAGAATCCTTGCAGTTGAATGCTCCGTAGCCAATTATATCTGTAAAGACGAGTCTGTTTATATTTCTGAAACAATCTATTACACCTGCATAGTCATAAGGGGGATTAGGATGCAATATATGGACGTTAGTCTCATTTAGTCCTGCAAACACAGAAAAGAAGAAGAGCAATTCCATTTCTTTTTTTGACAGAACTTCAATGTTTTCTATGCCGAAAAGCCTTGCAATTTTGTAATTAGATTTTCCGATGACACAAAAAACATGAGGTTCAGACTTAAATGAAGATTTGTTAAAATATCCCGCTGCAAGGTATACGTCTCCTGTACCCTGATATGGGCATATATTCACAAAAGTATTTTCTGCATATTTTTTGAGCAAGGCAGAGTAAATTTCAAACCCCTTCATCATTTTTCGTTTCTTCTGCCATACGACAAAAAGCGATGTAGGATGCTCCTGCAAGAACAGATGATATGCTGATTTTAAAAGTTCTGTAATCATTTCTGCATCCACTCCCCTTGCACAAAGCTTTTAACATCAGAATCATCACCCACATAGCAGAAGTGCCGTAAGTCAGATTCTTTCGTAAACATTTTGTAGATGCCGAACTTAACGAACTGCTCTTTTGAAAGACCATTCCTGCCAATAATATTGTATCCTCTCCGGCCCTCTGGCTTTTCAAGCGATATGCAGAAAAAATCATCGCAGAAATTATAGAGTTCATAGTATGAGACAAGCTCATCGATTTCTGCATCAGAAACAATGGAGACAGTTTCTATTTTTTGTGAAAATGAAGATGCAGATTTTGCAACAATGGAATCTGACGTAACAATTACAAATGAGTCATAAGAAGATTCTGTAGCAAAATCATCAAGGTATGCAAGTCCGTAAAAGTTCAATTCCGTATCGTGTTCCGGAAAGACTATAAAGGCTGTTTTTTTACCGTCAATGTGGGCAATTTTTTTAGAAAGCGCAAGGAAAAGCTTCCTTCCTGACATGGCTTCCCGAAACCTTCTTTTTAGCAACTCCTTTACAACCTGCATAAAAAAACTCCTTAAACTTAACATTTCTATCTATAAGTTCAAAGAGTTTTTTGTTTGACGTTTTTTTGTTACAGATTTGATTCCAGAATCTTGCTCAGATTGAAAATCTCGTAAAGAGGCAGGTTCAACAGATTTTTATCAAATTGCAATCCTTTTAGGGAAGTCCTTACCGCAACTTTTGGATCATATTTTTCCCGGAACACTTTTAAGCTTTGTGCATGAACATTTAACCCAGCCTTTGCTTCCACAGGGATAATCAGATTTTTATATGAAAAAATAAAATCGACTTCGCTTGTCGCTCCCTCTGACCAGTAGTAAATGCTTTTAGCTACTTTCCCTGCACAAAGTTCCTGCAAAACGAACTGCTCTGTGAGGCTCCCGTTGAATTCTGAAAAGACTTTTTCGGATTCAGCGATTATTGAAGGCTCAATCTCGCACATGGAACGCAGAAGCCCTATGTCAAGGTGATAGATTTTGAATGTTTTCAAATCCTCATACGCCTTGAGGGGAAGTCTTCCTCCGTTTACAAGCGAGACTTTCCTAATCATGCCAGAATCTTTGAGCCATAAAAGAGCATCCTCATATTCGCGAGCTCTTGCCCCTTCCTTTGCCACGCCGTATACGAATTTTTTGTTTGCTTTAGCAAGCTGGCTTGGAATAGAATCCCAGACATGGTGAATCTTAGGAACCACACTTCTAGGGGCATGCTTTGAAAAATCGTTTCTGTAA
>JAFVDR010000188.1 GCA_017476165.1 Treponema sp.
GTTCCGAACGCCTCCGCGGTTTCCACAGCCGAATGACCTGCCTTCCTGTATCGGACTGCCTGTTCCCTTAAATCTTTGCTTCTGTACATATGGAGTATTATACAACATTTTTCTTCGTTTTTATAAGTTAATTAACTATAAACACAAGAAGCAGAGCTTCGGAATATACCAAGATAGTTGTATCCTTGCAGTGGTATAAATAGCAGTTTATCAGGTTATGGAACGGGGAAGTTGGACATATAAAAACAGGAGTTTGCAGGAGGAAGGAATGTCCATTTTTGATGGTTAAATTCTATATCAAGGGTAGACTGTTTCTTTCAGAAAGTGACCGAATTTAAGGATTTATAAGACATATCTTTTCTGCAATTCAATCATGCACACCTCTCCCCACACGTATAAAAAAATTGTATACTGCATGCCATGCTGACAAAATACCTTACCATATTTTTCATATCAATGGTTCCCCTTATTGAGCTTAGGGGTGCAATTCCTGTATCACAGGGACTTGGACTGCCAATAGTTTCTTCTTATATAACCTGCATCATCGGTAACATGATTCCCGTTCCAATCATCTATCTGTTTGCACGCAAAGTGCTTGAATGGGGTCAGGACAAAAAGGTAATTGGCTCCATCTGCTCGTTCTTCCTTGTAAAAGGCTCTAAAGCAGGAAAAAAGCTCGAAGAAAAAGCAGGCAAGGGACTGTTCCTTGCCCTGCTGCTTTTCGTGGGCATTCCACTGCCTGGTACCGGTGCATGGACAGGAACACTTGCTGCAAGTCTTTTGAACATGAAGTTCAAGGATACTGTCATTGCCGTCAGTCTGGGCGTACTCCTTGCAGGTGTCATCATGATGCTTGCAAGCCTTGGCATCTTTGGTGCCGTAGGTGCAATCAGCTGACAGAACAGACTTTTTTTAAGGATGCCTATACCACCGTAACGCTTTTTCCGAAGGCATGTTCACGCACCGTCTTTCGTGCTCCAGCGGCACCCGTAAAGCACGTTGCAACGCGGATTCTGTACGTTTCCTTTTCTAGTTGGGGAACAATTTCCTCTAGCAGACTGGACGTATTGCGGCAAATCTGCGGAGGGGCAAGGCGCACTGTTTTAGATTCATCAGCTGTGTTTACAAAATAAAGCCCTACACTGTCAACAGATTCCGCAACGCTTTCATTGGAAAGCACTCGAATATGTTCAGGCAGATCCTGTTTATGACACGGGCAAACTATACGTTTTTCACAGTCCTTCCCTGCTTCATTGTGTTCGGATACAAAGCAATGGCAAGATGTCCAGTCTTGCTTTTCAAATGTTCGGCATTCAATTCATTAATAGTCATACATACTCCTGCACGTCCAATCGTGCAATTATAGGTTGCCAACAGTATACATATACAAGACTATGCCTATGACAAAATGCAGATTAAACTTGATGCAGAAATATGGCCGAAACGCATAAACTGTTCGGCCGCACCGTTTTTCGTTTTCATCCGTACAGCAGTACATTTTCGGTCGTATATATGCTGCCATTCGGTCGAAAAACGATGCAGGCAACCTAAAACAGGCTTTGGCATTTGCCTATTTCAAGTTATTTCAGTATATTAATATGAACAAATACTATCGAGGAAACTATGGCTGAAGATTCAAATTGCAACGGAAACTGTTCCGGATGTTCAAAAGATGGATGCGAAAAACGAGACTTGCACGAAAAGCTTCATGCAGGTTCGAGTGTCAAAAAGGTCATTGCCGTTGTAAGCGGCAAAGGCGGCGTAGGAAAGTCCCTGGTGACAAGCCTGCTGGCTTCAAAAGTGCACAAAGACGGATACAACACTGCAATTCTTGATGCAGACATTACAGGTCCTTCAATCCCTACAGCATATGGTCTTGAAGGTGACCGTGCCGAAACAGGAACAATGCTCGGTGCCGATGGCAAGCAAGAAGATTTCCTTAAATCAGTAAAGAGCAAGAATGGTGTTCAAATCATGTCGATGAACTTTCTTTTGCCCAATGCTACAGATCCAGTCATTTGGCGAGGTCCTGTCATTTCTGGTGCAGTACGACAGTTCTGGACAGATGTCATTTGGGAAAACGTTGATTTCATGTTCGTAGACTGTCCACCAGGAACAGGTGATGTACCGCTCACTGTGTTTCAGTCAATTCCTATTGACGGTATCATTGTTGTAGCCTCTCCGCAGCAGCTGGTGCGCGTCATTGTTGAAAAAGCCGTAAACATGGCAAACATGATGAACGTTCCCATTCTGGGCCTTGTAGAAAACATGAGCTACGTAAAATGTCCTGACTGTGGCAAGGAAATGCGTATTTTCGGAGAAAACAATATAGACGGCATTGCCAAAGACTTTGGTCTTGAAGTGCTTTCGCGCATTCCCATTGAGCAGAACATGTCAGTTGCAGTGGACAACGGAGAAATCGAAATGCTCAATGTTCCGTATGTAGACGAAGCTGCTGCTGCCGTGGAATCCCTTATCAAGAAGGTGTAAGATGACCCCAGAACAGGCTGGAGCACAGGCAGAATCAAATTTCAAAAAGGGCTACAACTGTACGCAGGCAGTATTGTGCACATTTGCAGAACAGTTGGGACTTTCCGAAAAGGAAGCCCTCAGGATTTCACAGCCGCTCGGCGGCGGAATGTGCAGAATGCGCGAAACCTGCGGCACCGTAACGGGAATGCTTTTGGCATTGGGCTTGCTTGAAGGCAGCGACAATCCTGCCGACAAAGGGGCAAAAGATGCAATCTATGCTCACGGGCAGGAACTTGCAGCACGATTCCGAAACCTAAACGGAAGCATAGAATGCAGGGAATTGCTTGGACTCGTTCCCATGGGCACTGCAGAAAAAGCAATGTCAGAAGGTGCAGCCTCGCCCAAAACTACATTTACAAACCCCGTTTCAGAAGCAAGGACTGAAGACTATTACAAAAAGCGGCCGTGTCCAAAGCTGTGTGCAATGGCAGCAGAAATATTCCAGACATATATAGATGAAAACGGCATAAAAAAATGATGAGGCTGATATGTGCTCCCATGGCAACGTTGAGTCACGAAGCATTCCGCCATGCAATAGAAACGTTTGGCGGATGCGATGAATACGTTACGGAAATGATCAATGCATCCTCTCTTTTGACAATGGGCCCGTTTGAAAAATATTACCTGCTGAACGGTCCCTGTCCAGAAAAAATCGTATGGCAGATTACCGGCAACAATGCACAGGCCATGGCAAAGGCATCCGTCATTGCAGCCCAACGGGGAGGTATCGGAATTGATCTCAACATGGGATGTTCAGCACCACAGATATATAAAACAGGAGCCGGCATTGCATGGATGCTAAAGCCGCTGGAACAAACGAGAGACCTTGTAAGGCAAGTAAAAAAAGCCCTTACAGAGCTTGAAGCACAGGAATCGCGCCATATACGGCTCAGCGTAAAATGCAGGCTTGGAGACGAGGGCTTTACGGACAATTCCTTTTTCTCCTTTGCCGACATGCTCGTAAGCGAGGGCGTAGAACTCATTACATTGCATCCGCGTACAATCAAGGAAAAGTACCGGCTCCTGCCTAAATATGAATATGTACAGAAACTTGCAGAACGGGTTTCCATTCCCGTTGTACTGAACGGAGACATCAAAGACGCTACGAGTGCAGACTACGCCCTGTCAAAAGCTCCTTCCACTGCAGGATTGATGATAGCACGGATGGCGGCTCAAAAGCCGTGGATTTTCAATGAAATCAAAAATCACCTTTCTGGCATACAGAAAACGCCAACCACGATAGACTGTCAGGCACTTGCACTCACATTCATTGACAATGTGCTGCTATACCAGCCGCAAGAGTTTCATAAAACACGGCTACAGCGTTTTTTTGCCTACTACTGCCAGAATTTTACGTTTGCACACTACTTTCAGACACAGATGCTCAATGCAAAATCGGTGCAGGACAGCAGGGAACGCATTTTGGACTATTTTACCAAACAGCCCGAAGACA
>JAFVDR010000189.1 GCA_017476165.1 Treponema sp.
ACCCTAAGGTTTCGTGTCGTAAAACCCTAAGGTTTCGTGTCGTAAAACCCTAAGGTTTCGTGTCGTAAATCCCTAAGGTTTCGTGTCGTAAAACCTACAGATTTTGCTTCTCCTTTTGCAGACGGCTCAACAATTCTATAGCCTACAAGATAATACGCCTGAACCATCACCGAATTACCATTTTGCGGAATGAAGAATTGCTTTTATGTCTTTGATGTAATCTTCTGTAAAGTGTATACTTTCGATGCTTATGAGTTCGTTTTCCTTCTTTTAGGTATCGCCCTTTCAACAAAAGTAAGTTTGCATGAGGCTTTTGTACAAAACTTCAGCTTTTTCGAGCGACTTCTGCACGGCACATTTTGATTTGTCGATTTGCTGGACGAAAGCGGCGAAAGTTTTTTGGAGTTCAATTGGAGGATTATATACAATAATATTTTTAAGTTTTGAAACATTAATTCCTGCCATTATTGCACCAGAACTTACATTAGAAATTTGAGTTTCAACTTTTGGACTGATATGCAGTTGATTCATTAAATAAATTGAATTACAAATAGAATTATCAACACGAAGTCTTACAACATCAGAATGAATAATTCCTTTATTCTTACCAAAATAAATTGCACATTTTCCTACATTTCATTTTCGGTTCGATTTCGCTCACCGAACACGCTCAATGAACAAGACGGTTGCTGAGCATGAATTGCTGTTCTGACACTGCACGCCCTGTACAGTGAAAGTATTTTCCACTACAATGTCGTGCATGTTGCAATCACTTCCCATAACGCCTCACCTTGATGCCATCTGCAATGCCCTCAAACAGTCAAACAGCCATTTTCTTGTGCTGACGGCGGAAACAGGAGCCGGAAAGTCTACCGCAGTGCCAATAGCTTTGCTGCAACACTTTCAGCACAACATCGTCATGCTGGAACCACGCCGCATAGCAGTGCTTGCCGTTGCAGCACGGGTTTCTGAACTGCTTGGACAGGAAACAGGAAACACGGCGGGTTATGTCATGCATCTTGAAAAAAACATTTCAAAAGACACACGCTTTACAGTCATGACAGAATCTATACTTACACGAATGATTCAAAAAGATCCTGCACTTGAAGGAATTGATGTGGTGGTCATAGACGAGTTCCATGAGCGGAGCATACATGCAGACCTTGCCCTTGCATTCCTAAAGGAGGCAATGTCACTGCGCAGCGATTTGTTTGTCATTGTCATGTCGGCAACCATCGATGCTCAAGGAATTGCCGCATATCTGGGAACAAAAGAATCTCCTGCTCCAATATACTCCGTGCCAGGCAAGATGTACCCGGTCAGCATTGAATACCAAGGGCACGCAACGGCAGCAGAAGCAGTCCTAAAGGAATTGCATTCGTCCGAATCGCAAGCCCCTCGACGGGGAAGCATTCTTGTATTCCTGCCTGGCATCCAAGACATACGCAGGACAGAACAGGAGCTGCGGCAGTCAATTCCTGATGCATACATACAAATCCTGCACAGTTCCATCAGCATACAGGAGCAACGGAAAGTACTTGCCCCCGCAGAACAAAACGGAAGACGTAGAATCATCCTTTCTTCGGCAATTGCAGAAACATCCCTTACCGTTCCTGACGTAACGGTCGTCATAGACTCAGGGTTGAGCCGCATAAACAGAATGAACATTGACTGCGGAATGGAAACGCTTGTAACAGAAACAGAGAGCCGTTTTTCTGCGCAGCAAAGGATGGGGCGGGCTGGACGCACTCAGCCAGGACACTGCATCAGACTCTGGAAGGAACATGACGTGCTGCCCGATCGGACACCTCCTGAAATTCTCCGCACCGACTTGACGGCTCTGGTGCTGGAATGCGCCCAGTGGGGCATTACGGACAGGCTCGCCCTCGACTGGCTCGATGCACCGCCAGTCAATGCATGGAACGGCAGCGTTGCTCTGCTTGAACAGCTCGGCTGCCTTAAAGATAAAAAAATCACGCAAAAAGGAAGCGATGTCTTGAACCTGCCACTGCATCCTCGCTTGGCATGTACGGCATTGGCAGACAACGGCTCCGGAACAGCCCTCCAGAGCGTATTACACTATTCAAACTACAAGACAGCAGCACCTGCCATTCAAAAACGATTTTTGAACAACCTGAAGGATCGTCTGAAAAACTGCCACTCATATCCATCAGAGATGCCATTGCTTGCAGGATTCCCCGACCGCATTGCAAAAAAATTGAACACGGAAAATGCAGCAGAAGCTTTGTATCAGTTTCCTTCGGGCAGAATGGCACAGCTGTCCAAAACGGAACAGCCACCGTATCCGCAGTGGATTATTGCACCAGAAGCAGACGCAGGTGAAAGGACAGGTCGCATTTTTCAGTGGGAAGCCATTTCCGAAGAACAGGCCGCATCCTTTTTGCAAGCTCATTCCCATACCGAAACGAAATCAGAATGTGCTGCAAATTCCCTAAAGCTCAAAAAGACGCAGTATACCATGTATGGCAAAATCATTCTTGCAGAAAAAAATGTACCTGCAACACAAGCAGATTTTGTACAAGCCGTCTGTGCATCAGTAAAGGCAAACGGAATAGAATGGCTCCCCCTGTCGGACAAGACGAAACTCTTTTTACTTCGCTCTGAATTTTACATCCAGCATTCTCATTCAGGCATTCCGCTCCCATTGGCAGATTACGTAACATCACATGTAGAGGAATGGCTTGTGCCATTCATTACATCGCAGACCATTTCGGAACAGGACATCTTTCAGGCACTCCATTATTTCCTTGATGGAGCAACAGTAGACATCAATGTTCCTGAAAGACTGAACGTGGAAAACGGCAAAAGCTTCAAGATGTCTTATGAAAAAAATGCCGATTCGGGAGTCATAACGCCTGTGTTGGAAGTAATCATACAGCAGATTTTCGGCTGCATGAAAACACCAAAAGTCATGGGTGTGCCAGTTCTGTTGAAATTGCTTTCCCCTGCACGTCGCCCCCTGCAAATTACAGAAGACCTCGCAGGATTCTGGAACGGCACATGGAACGACATCTGCAAGGAAATGAAAGGCCGTTACCCAAAACACAACTGGAACTACAAAGTTGCAACCGACTAGAAGTTTACAAGGTGTAGGGTCTGCCAGTGATTACGTCTTTCCAGACAAAATCGTCTTCGTACACCATGTAAGAATGGAGGCTCTGCTCCTTTGGAATGGAAACAGAGCCGGGGTTCATATATATAAAACGTTCATGCTTCACGTATCGAGGTACGTGAGTATGACCGCAGAGCAAAATGCATCCTTCTGCCACTGGCAGAGGATTGTCTTCATTAAAATGATGTCCATGTGTGGCATACACCATTTGTTCACCCATTTGTACAACTGCATAGTCCGCCATAATCGGAAAGTTCAGCACCATCTGGTCAACTTCCGTATCGCAGTTGCCCCGTACACACACAAGACATTCTTTTACCGAATTCAGCATTTCAATGACACGCTTCGGATTATACTCTTCCGGCAAATCGTTGCGCGGGCCATGATACAATAAATCACCTAGCAGCAGGAGCCTGTCGGCCTTTTCTGCCTGAAACCTGTCAAGCATCATGCGGCAATACTTTGACGAACCGTGAATATCAGACGCAATCATCCATTTCATACTCATACCTCACGGCAATTATACAGGCAGGCAGGCAGTTGCTCAACAGTCCTATTCGGCTACAGCTTCCGTTGCATCGTCCGAAACAACATTGGCACGGTCAGAACCATGTCCCGTCTTCGGATATCTTTTATCTGGAGAGGTAGAATGCACGTCACCGCGAGCAGTTCTACCGTGAGAGACGTTTCCCCTCATGCCACGTCTGGCATCTGACTTCTCATCCCCATGAGATCTGTTTTCAGGAGCAGAACGATGAATTGTACCATCATGGTTCATCCTTTCGGTATGTTTTCCATCACGAACATCTGGACGGGCATCATTGCGACCAGTCCTTGGAGCAGGGGCACCATGTCCCATATTTGAAGGAACATCCCTTGCATGAACTTTCGGTGCTCGCTCACCCTTGTCAGCCCTTCCTGCATCCCGTTTGAAATTGTGGACATCTGGTGCTTTTGCATGGGGCACCTTTCGGTCTTTTCCACTGAAATCAGGAACGCAATCCCGCTTGTTTTCATGTGCAAAACCTTTTGGTGCAGCATTGTCAATTGCATTGTCGGCAGCCACTTCTTCTGGTGCAGTTGCAACGAGTGCATTTTCAGTACCTTCCATGCCTTTAGTTCCGGCAGCAGGAGCAGCAAATACTGTTGAACCATAGACAAAAACAGCGGCAACTCCAACAACAATCATTCTTAAGGTATTCTTCATCATAGTTTATCTCCTATCAATACGAACAAGTCAGGTTCATTCAACCTATGACATCACTATACTGCACGGAGAGCGTGCGTTCATGAAACATAAATAAATTAAACATAAGAAAACTCTTATGTTTTTCTACTATCAATTTTATTCAATTATGATGTATTATAGATACATGAACAGACATGCAGTCTCAAAACTGGCATCCGTTATTTTCCTCCTTTGCTTTTGCATGTACATTCATGCACAGCCCCGAAAGTCGTCTGGTCAAAAAAACAATAAAAAACCGTCTTCGCCCACTTCTGCACCTGGTTCCGCACAAACAGGCTCTGCAAATGAATTCCTCAATTATCGTGGGCAGCGAAAGCCCATAGAATCCGAAGACTTCTGCATGCAGGAATTGATTACCGGGGACTATGAAGACGAAACGCTGTTCATTACGTTGATTTTCAACCAAGTATTAAATCCAAAGTCAATCACTGCCGCCACAGTCTGCATTCAAAATGACAGACCGTACAAAGTAACGGCCATTTCCTTTAACAAGGAAGGCTCAAAAGTCCAAATAACCATAAAAGACCGGATTGTTTTCCCTGTCAGTTTCTGCATTGCCAACGTGCAATCCTACAATGGAAAAGTGATTGATTCCGTTACCATAGAACATATTGAAGCAAATGAAACGCTGACATACAGCAAGGAGACTGGACAGTGGAAAAAGTACTGATTGTAGAAGATGATGAAGGCATTTCCGACTTCGTAAATCTAGAATTACAGCACGAAGGCTATTCCACTGCAATTGCAGACACGGGTCGCAAGGCACTGGAGCAGTTTGAAAGCTTTCAGCCACAGCTCATTCTTTTGGACATCATGCTTCCGGAACTGAGTGGGCTTGAAGTGCTCAGGCGCATACGAAAGACTTCCGATGTACCCGTCATCCTGCTTACTGCCCGCGGCGAAACATTCGACAAAGTAAACGGACTGAACGCTGGGGCAGACGACTATCTTGCAAAGCCCTTTGAAATAGAAGAACTGCTTGCACGGATGGGAGCAGTACTGCGCCGTACACAGCGCTCGTCTGCATCGGCCTGCATCAAAAACAGGGAACTGGAACTGAATTCCCAAAGCATGTCGGCAACCTTTGCAGGTGCTCTGCTCACACTGTCAAAGACAGAATTCATGATGCTCAAATACTTTATGGAGCATATAGATACGGTGCTGTCGAGGGATTCCATCATCAGTGCAGTATGGGGCAAAGACCATTACATTGATGAAAACAATGTAGATGTCTATGTCGGATACCTGCGTTCAAAAATTGACCAAGTGGCTCAGGAAACATACATCAAGACAGTGCGCGGATCAGGCTACATGATGATTGGTACGGATATAAATGCAAGCATTTCAAATGCAAGCATTTCAAATGCGACCGTTTCAAAATGATTAAGCCCTTCAACTCTGTGCCAGTAAAGCTTTCGCTCAGGTTCATGCTCATGCTCACGGCAGCAGTACTTTCACTTTCCGTGCTGTTTTCCCTCGTGCTGCATCATTCCATGCGCATTCAAAAGCATGAAGATTTGCAGAAAGCCGCAAAAGGAATAATAAAAAAGATTCAGGACGGCAGAACATCGTTCAATGTCCCCTATTTCATCAGCTATGTAGTCTATAACCCAGACACAAAGGAGTCGCTCTACTCAAACGATCCGTTTCTGCCGCTCCTGCAGGACACAAAGGAAAAATCCGTTCGATACATTGCAAAAAATTTCTTTATAGACGGCGACCTCAACATTCTGTATTATGCATCGTCGCTGACGGTTGAAGGCAACAAGTACATTGTAGAAACGGCACTGAACATGGACACCGATGCATCTTCAATGCTCCTTCGAAAGCTTCCCGAAACAACTGTTGCAGCAGTCATTCCCGTACTCATCATTTCATTCTTTGCCTCATTCATCATTGCACGGAACACTATAAAGCCTGTCGTCAAAATGACCCAGACGGCAAAATACATTGGCAGTGAAAACCTTGACAAGCGCCTGCCGGTAAAACACGGCATTGCAAAGCTCGACGAAAACGATGAACTAGCACTTACCTTCAACGATTTGTTTGCACGGCTCAAAACAGACTTTGACCGTGAAAAGAACTTTACCAGCGATGTGTCGCATGAACTGAAAACTCCCGTTGCCGTCATTTTGGGACAGGCAAACTTATTGCGCCGATGGGGCAAAAACGATGCGTTACAGCTTGAAAAGTCACTCGGCATCATCATCAAAGAAGCGCACTCCATGGAATCCATCATACAGAACCTGCTGCAGCTTTCGCGTCTTGAATGCGGCAGGCAGAAGCCTGTCATGGAAACACTGCTGCTGCAAGATCTGCTGCAGCTTTTAAAAGACGAAACACTTTCCTATTCGCCAGATGCCAGTATTTCCATACAGGATGCAGGTGCATGTATCGTGCATACGGACAGGGAACTGTTGCATCAGGTATGTACGGTAGTCATTTCCAACAGCATTAAATTTACAAAAGGCATAGGACGTGCAGCCGTCATAGAAATTACCATGCATGAAAACAGCAAAAACAACACTGTCAGCATTGTAATCTCGGACAACGGGCCTGGCTTTACAGATGAATCCTTGCCCCACATCTTTGATCGCTTCTACCGGGGAGACAGCTCCCACAACAGAAAGGCTGGTGGCTCAGGACTGGGGCTTTCCATTGCAAAAACGATAATGACAGCATTGCATGGCACCATAACCGCACGCAACATCCATGACGATGACAGTTCTGCTCCTGAAAAGAAAATCAGGGGAGCTGCAATGGAAATAACATTTCCAAAGTAAGAGCCCTGTTCAAAAGCCTTAGGGAGTCCAAATAGCTCCAATGCACTTCCAGTTTCCATGTAAAAATGATACACTCTGCTTCTATGAGTAGTGAAAAAAAAGAAAACCCTTTGGGCTATGAAAAAATACCGCGGCTTCTTAGTCAGTTTGCCATTCCCAGCATCATAGCAATGCTTGTAAGTTCACTTTACAATGTTGTAGATCAGATTTTCATTGGACAGGGAGTTGGATATCTTGGAAATGCCGCTACAAACGTAGCCTTTCCCATTACCACCATCTGCATGGCAATTACGCTAACAATTGGCATCGGTTCCGCCAGCAGATTTTCGCTTTACCTTGGCAGAAAAGAAGAAGAAGAGGCTTCGAAAGTCCTGGGAAACGGCTTTTGCATGATGGTTGCATTCGGTACAGCCTATGCCATTATTGTCGAGGCATTCCTGGAACCAATGCTCACCGCCTTTGGTGCGACATCCGACATCTTTTCGTATGCAGTCACCTACACGCGCATTACATCGCTCGGAATGCCGTTTCTTGTCATAATGAACGGCATGAGCAACCTTGCCCGTGCAGACGGAAGTCCGTTCTATTCCATGATGACAATGCTTCTTGGCGCAATCGTAAATACGATTCTTGATCCCATATTCATCTTTATCTTTCACTGGGGTGTTGCAGGCGCTGCATGGGCAACAATCATAGGTCAGGTTGCTTCGGGCATAATGGCTCTGTTATACATGCGCAGGTTCAAGCGCATCACGGTGCGGAAAGCATATTTCAAGCTGTCATGGAACCAGATAGTCAGAACGGCAAAAATGGGCATGAGCAACGGACTTACGCAGGTTGCAATCACACTTGTACAGATAATCATGAACCGCTCGCTCGTGCATTACGGAGCACTCAGCATCTACGGTTCGTCCATTCCATTGGCATCCAGCGGCATCGTCATGAAGATTAATGGCATTGTCTTTTCCATCCTGATTGGACTGAATCAGGGAATGCAGCCAATCATAGGATTCAACTATGGAGCAAAGCAGTACTCTCGGGTAAAGGCAACATACTTTCTGGTCATTTGCTGCGAACTTGTCATAACCTTGATTGGCGTTTTTGTTTTCCAGACATTTCCAGGAGCAGTCCTGTCTTTGTTCGGCAAGGAAGATGATTTATACATGGAATTTTCAATACAGTTCATGCGGACATTTCTGCTGCTGTTCCCTCTCGGAGGCATTCACCTGATATCCTCAAACTTTTTTGCAGCAATAGGAAAACCTGTAAAGGGAGCGTTGCTTTCCATGACACGACAGGTATTTTTCTTTATTCCACTCATACTCATCCTGCCGCTGTTCTTTGGACTAAACGGCACCATGTACGCAGGTCCGGCATCAGACCTGCTTGCATTCTTTGTCGTAATCTTTTTTATTCATCACGAAATGTGCAACATGAAATGACAGCCGCAAAATGAAAAAGGACTGCATCCAAAATCGGGCATGCAGTCCTTTTTTTATTTACCAAATTTCGTTCAATGAAGAATCCAGCATGCGAGGATTTCCCATCGTGTCTGTCACAAGGATGCCCGATGTCATAATGTTCAAAGGCGTAGAAGGACTTACTTCCAGAGAACTCATATTCTTGAGCGTCAAGTCCTTTGCATAGCATGCAACATAGTGCTTGTCACCTGACTTTACGACAACATAGTAGTCACCGTTGCGTTCAATCAACTGGGAAGAATCGGACAGAATTTCCGTACTTTGTTTTTTTAGTTCCAGTGCATCAGAATCAATCAAGCACAAGCGAGGAACGGAATGACCATCGTTTACACCGCACATGGCAAGATACATGTCATCGTAGAACTCATAGACATCGCCTTCCTGCGTAATCGTGATGTCGGAAACAACGTATACAGTCTTGCCCCGAATCTGATTGACAGAAGACTTCCGTACAACTTCGCCCGTAAGCCCGTTCACAGTGATGAGCGTATACAGATTGCTTGCTTCATTTACAACAAACAATCCCGTAAGATAGTTTGACGTATCTTCCACTTCAGGCACGGCAATGCCGAGTTCCTTTTTATCTTCTTCCAAAGCTTTCTGCTCTGTCTTTACTTCTTCGTTCTTGCGGTCGGCAATCTCCTGCTGCACGGCCGATTCCTTTGCAAACTCCTCGGCTTTTTCCTGATTTCCTTCCTTGCGTTCCTGGGCAGCGGCTTTCTGAGCTTCCTGAGCCTTTTCCGTTGCTGAGGCAGTTTCCTTTTCCTTAATTTCGAGCATGTCTTCGCGCAAGTCTACCGCCTTGTCATCTTCCTGCCGAAGGACATTTACAACATTTTCATCACTGATGACAGTCGTATCTACCGCAGAAATGCCACCCTGGACATCATTCAGAGGAATAACTATCTGACTGTTTCCTGCCCAGTCAGCCCAATTGGTACTCAAACCAACCTTGTCTGCAGTCACATTATCAAGCACTACCTGCTTGTAACGCTCTTCAAACATGCCGATATCCTTTCTGTACACGGCATTGTACACCGTAATGAACGTGGCAATGACTTCGGCATCGTCCGTTTCGTAGCCGTATGCAGCCTGAAGATATCCAGTAATGATGCGCCGCAGGTTTTTTATATGGTCTACCCCCGCATTTCTGTTCAAGACAAGAATGTCTGCATCAAGCTTTTC
>JAFVDR010000190.1 GCA_017476165.1 Treponema sp.
CAAAAACAACAATGCCAAGCTCTTCAAGTTTTTCCTTGACATCAGGTTTGTGATAAATCATTGTATTTTCAATCGCAAGTGGACAGTTTTTTCCAATGAGCAGTTCGTAGTTTGGGGTGTTATATTTTCCTGCATATTGTATTGCTCCGTCTTTCATGGCCTGTCTTGCTTCTGGAATGTACCAGTCATTCTGTTTTGTTCCAGAAAACTGAATGCATCCCATGGCTTCGATTTTTGCAAGAAAATCCATGACGGCAGAAGATACGAGATAGGTATTGTTCAGAGGCTGGTGGAGCACCGTTATATGGCTCGGCACATTGGTTGGTGTATCTTTGTTTTCTGGTACTATAAAGAACTTGTCTTTGTCTGAAATAGTAATGAGGGAGTACTCTCCATATTTGTCTATTGAAAATTGTGTTGCATATTTTAAGGCAACGCTGTCAGTTTTTTGCAACATTGAAAAATCAATGTCGGTTGCATCTGTCTTGACGCTGCTGATTCCTACAGAATTGATGCTCATGCTGCGGGAAGGATCTTTTTTTACCGTGCATGAGGTTGCTGTAAATGCAATTGCGATGCATGCTACATATATTATATATTTTTTTTCCATGTTCCTAGTTCCTGTTGCCGTTAAGGTTTACGGTCATTTTGTATTCTATCTCATGAGGCATGCTCATTGCTACTGTATCGGCAATAATGGGTATTGCTGTTCCAATATCGGAAATTGGAATGGTAAAAATTGATTTTCCGTCTTTCATTACAGCATTGTAACGTACGCCGTCTAAAAGTAAATAGTCATAGGTATTGCTGTTCCATGCCATTGTAATGGTGTATGAACCGTCATGCACAATGAGTGTAGAAGGTGTTTGGACTTTTGCTTTACCAGAACCACCTTCAAGTTTTATTGCAACTGAATAAGATCCGTCATTCAGTTTTTTTTTACGACATCAAGAACTACAACGTTATGATCATACCAAATGCCTTTTTTCCCTATCAAGGCAAGCTGAAATGTTTTGCCGATGTTTTTTATGGGAATGTCAAAACCAAATACATCCTCCGTTGTACCATCGTCATACGAAATGGTGTCGGTTGTAGGGTACAGCCATCCCGAAGTGTCAGAAGGTGCATCTGTTGCAGTACCGCAATACAGGTTCAAGATGCTTTTTCCGACAAGACTGACATGGATTGTCATGTTTCCATCCTGAACGGTCAGCATTCCTTTTCCGTTGCATGCTTCATTTACATGAAACATTGAACTGTCAGTTTTGAACACTGCCGTATACAGTCCGTCATCTAGCTTCGTTTTTTTTTGCTTCGGCAGTATGTGCTACATATAGTTGCTGAATGGCCGGTATTCTTCCCAAACCTTCAATCTGGCACGTAATAGTGTCAAAATCTTTTTTTGCAGTAAACATGCTTTTCCATGAATCGTCATCGTCTCCTGCCATGTCATTGTTTGCATGGTCTCCTGCAACAACCATGAGCGGTCTGAGAACAACCTGCTTATAGCCTGCATTCTTAACGTCTTCCATGATGTTTTCACATGCGGTTTCTTCTGGCTCCCCTTCAACAGTACCGATGAACACGTTGTCGTATTCCAGTTGTGCCATCTGTGTCTTCATCTGGCTGTAGCTGACTTTTGCCGTGTGCGATGTACCATGTCCCATAAATACAAATGCAACGCCGTTTTCATCGGCTTCGTTTCTGGATGCAAAGCCTGCATTTCTTGCTGCCTGCTCTGTAATTGCCTGTGCAACTGTCATTTTGTCAGCATTGATTGACGCAGCATTTTTTCCAACTTGCCCGAGCAGGGGTTCTGCAATGACTATGGAATCGAATTTGTCTTCGTATTCTTTTGCAGTTTCTGAAAGTTCATCGTATTCTGCACCGTGCATAAGGTGTGTAGGCTGAACAATCAGGTTCTTCACGCCGTTTGCAACGGCACGTTCAAAAGCCTGTTTCATGTTGTCAATCTTTTCATTGTCTCGTGCTTGTATATGGTTGATGATAATCTGTGATGTAAATGCACGTCGTACCGACCAGTCTGGATTTTCTGCTTGAAGGGCTTTTTCTACACTGCCAATGTCTTGTATGCGGCTGTCATTGAATGAAGTTCCAAAACTTACAACAAGAATTTCGTTTTCCCCAATTCCGTCCTGATTCAGAGGATTGTCAAGTGAAGCATCTCCCGTATTGCGTCCAAAATATTCAGGATCTGCATTTTCGCCTTTTACTAGTTCTTTTTGCTCGTCGGTAAGTGCATCCCATGCTTTTTTTGCTTGAGAACACTGCTCATCTGTTTTGTCTGTCCAGTCCTGCACATAAATTGCATCTATGAGTGCTGCAACTTTGTCTGCCTCTGCCTTGTTGTTCACCGCTACATCCTTTTTGCTGCATCCAGCCATAAGTGACAATGAAAGCACTCCTGCCATGACTGCTGTAAAATAGTTTGCTGTTGAGCATACCTTTTTTTTCATTTTATACTTCCTCATAAAAAGTCCTGACGTATCGAGACCTTTGTCTAGCAATATAATCAGAACCTGGTTTCAAAATGAGAGGATGTCTAAAAGCAAACAGATTCGGAGCTTGTTCGACAATAATCCCGTCAGAAAATCTGGAACATCAAATATGTAACTACCAGTACTGTACGACCAATGCCTCGTGGTCTGGATTTTATCCTGTACTATTATAGCTGGCAGGTTTCCTGACTTAAAAATCTTTGCATCGATACTGGCTTCCCGAGTGTTGCCCAGTGCCTTTGATGTACCGACACTCCCTTATTACAGTGACGAGATCGTACAGGATTTGCACCTGTTTCCCTTTTAACCTTCTTTGCTTATAGAACAAAGAGGCACCAACTACTAATAAAAATAACCTACCATATTATATTTTTTTCAATACAGTATACTGTCTGCATGGTACAGAAAAATTGGACTGCAACCCATGCTGAACGGATTGACACATTTCTTAGAAGGGAACTGCCGATTGTTCTCAATTGCCCTGTTTCAAACAGCAAGATACGCAGGTTTCTCATGGCAGGTTCTGTGTATATTAATGGAAGGCAATGCAGAATCCCTGCTTTTGAACTGAAGAAAGGCAGTTCAATACAGGTGAGCATAGATGAGCAGAAACTTTTTTTGAAAAGAAACCTGACGACATAGATTTTGTTCTAACTGAAAAAAACGTCTTGTTTGAAGATGATGCAATCATTGTTGTCAATAAGCCTGCATTTTTGCCAACGGAGGAAACAATCGTAAACGGAAGGGAAAACATACATCAAGCTGTAGTAGACTATTTATGGAAGAAAAATCCTTCCTTGCGCAATCCTCCGTATGCAGGAATCATGCATCGCCTTGATAGGGAAACAAGTGGTGCACTCCTTTTTACAAAGACTCGAGTGGTAAATGCTGCCGTTCATAACATGTTTGAAATGCATGCTGCAAAAAAAACATACAGAGCGGTGTGTTCGTTCTCAAAGAATTGTGAAGGAACAAAAAAAGAGGGGGATTCTTTTACAATGGACAATTACATTGGCAGGATAAGTCCAAAATCTCAGGCATGCAAGATGGGGCTGATTTGCGAAGCAATGGGTTGATTGCATGCCAACACTGATTTTTTTATTGCAACAGTCAAAGACGATTTGTATTACATTGATTGTATCCTTTTAACAGGCAGAACGCATCAAATTCGTGTACATCTATCTCTTTCAGGCTTGCCTATTGTGGGAGATGAATTGTATGGAGGAACAGAAGGCTTTGACTTTGCAGGAAACAGGATTATGCTTCATGCCCATACATTGGAGTTTCCTCTCCCCGTTACTCAAAAAATGTTGAAGGTAACAGCTCCTTTTCCTGATGGCTTTGAACAATAGGTACCCTCGTTTGCCATCGAGTTTTGAAAGCAAGACCTGAATCTTAATCTTCCCAGCTGCCAGTGCGGATTTCTTCGCTCATGCGTTTCCAGCTTTCGTAGCGAAGGGGGCTGATGTGTTCTTCTTGTACTGCCTGCTGAATGGCACATCCTTTTTCCGTCTGATGGGAACAGCTCATGCCATACGTACATTTTCCAAGAAAAGGAACGAATTCCCTAAAGTATAGGGTCAGGTTTTCTGCACTGATGTCGTGAAGAAGGAATCTTCTTACGCCAGGCGTGTCGATGATGTTTGCCGTAACTTCACGGAGTCCCCCTGTAAGGGCTTCGTCTATTTTTATGTGCATAAGAGCACCTTTTGTTGTGGTGTGGCATCCGCGTCCATATTTTTGTGACAGGCTGCCCGTTTTAAGTACGATAGTATTGTCCAGAACATTGATGATTGAGCTTTTTCCGACACCGCTTTGACCGACAAGAGCTGTCAGATGGTCTTTTAATAGTTCAGCCAGTTCCATCATGCCTTCTCCTGTTTTTGCACTCAATCGAAGCACAGTGTATCCAGCTCGTTCTCATACGGCAATCTGTTCCTGAAAGTCCTCGTCTTTTGCATTTGGCAAATCATATTTGTTGCAGACTATGACTGGAGTTATTTTTTCGTATTCTGCTTGTGCCAAAGCCCGGTCTATGAAATGCGGTCTGAACGGCGGCTGATCAGGTGTCGTTACTATCAAAAGATAGTCAAGGTTTGCAGCAAGCAGTTGGGGCTGTCTTTTTTTGACATTCCAGCGTACATATTCGTTTGTTCGGGGAACAAGTTCTAAAATGAGACCTTTACTGTCTTCAAGCGTTGTATCATCTATG
>JAFVDR010000191.1 GCA_017476165.1 Treponema sp.
AGCAAAGGAATCAAGTGCTGCATCTGCAAAAAAGCCTGTACGCGAACGGATGAAGGGAACGACCTTTTGGTACGGTTCGGAAGCTCCTGCTGTTCTGATCGAAAATGCCCTTGTTTCCAGTGATTTCTTTACAGTGAATGTAAAGGAAATTACAAATGACCAGAATGTTCGGGGAAAACCCATGACCATGAACGGAACCTTGACTCTTGCAGGAATTACCAATGCCGTGGATGCTGTGCTCGATGCTCGGGCATCGAGCACTGAACCGTTGATTTCATTGGGCTACAAGGGAGATGGCTTTAAGGCCTTTGTGGATGGTTCTAAGATTGCTTCCATTTGTGGTGTTCCGTCGATAGATGGTCTTGCATCCATTGCATTGAAGGCCTCTGCCGACATAGACATGCTTTCTGCAACAGGTAGCGTAGATTTGAATCCTGTCAAGCTTTCTACGGACGGTTTTGCCAGCGAAATCATTACAAAGTATTACCGACAGGCTCTTGAAACTGTCGAAGCCATGGATATTGGGTATCTTTTGGATTTTTCAAAGCTTAAGGGACTTGACTTGAGTTTGGAAGGAGATTTTGCCGATCAGTTTGCCTCTGCCATAAAGGGAATTGCAGAAAGCCTTGGAAATGATGCAAAAGAAGAAGCTGTTAAGCGATTGAACAAGTACATTAATTCTTCTTCAAACGAATATCTTTCAAGGGCAAAGGAATTTCTTGGACTTGAAGGTGATATTGACGTTCAGAATACCAAGATGTCTGACATTCAGTCGCTTCTTGAAAAAAAGAAGTCTGAACTTGAAGCTGAAATCAAAAAGCGGGCTAATGAAAAGGTTCAGTCCAAGGTTGAAGAACTGACTGGAAATTCCGATGCCGCAAAAGCTGCTTCGGATGCTGCAAACAATTTGTTTAAGAAATTTGGACTGTAGGAGATGTAAAATGCAGAATTCTTTTTACTGCGTTGACATATAAAGTAGTTTTGTGATAAACTCATTTTAATAATCTGTTTTAATTTAGAGGAGTTCCCGATGTCAGGACACAGTAAATGGTCAACCATTAAACATGCTAAGGGTATTGCCGATGCAAAGCGTGGACAGTTGTTCACAAAATTCATAAAGGAAATTTCTATTGCCGCTAAGATGGGCGGTGGTGATCCAAATTCAAACCCTCGTCTTCGCACTGCTATTGCCAAGGCAAAAGCTGCTTCTATGCCAAAGGATAATATTGAGCGTGCAATCAAGAAGGGAACTGGTGAACTTGGTGCAACAACATATGAAGAACTCGTATATGAGGGATATGCAGCTGGTGGTGTTGCTGTATTGGTTGAAGTCCTTACAGACAATAAAAATCGTGCCGCAGCAAACGTTCGCAACATTTTTTCAAAGAATGGTGGCAACCTCGGTACAACAGGTTCTGTAAGTCGCATGTTTGATCGCAAAGGTATCATTGAATACGATGCAGAAAAGGTTTCTGAAGATGAAGTTATGGAAGTTGCTTTGGAAGCAGGAGCAGATGATATCGTAAACGAAGACGGTGTCATTACTGTTTCAACAGATCCTTCTGCATTTGCTGAAGTTCTTGAAGTTTTACAGGGCAAGGAATGGGAAACCCTTTCAGCAGGTGTCAACATGGTTCCTCAGGCTTACACATCTGTTGATGCTGATACAGCAAAGAAAGTTGCAAAGCTTCTGAACAAACTTGAAGAAGATGATGATGTTCAGAACGTATATTCTACAGTTGAATATCCAGATGATTTTGATCCTGATGCAGAGTAATAATCTGGATTAGGTTATATTTTTATATACGGTGCAAGGGCGTTATGTATGATTCTGATGCATAACGCCCTTTTAATGTATATATGCGCAATATAAAAAGAGTCATTGGCATTGATCCGGGGCTTGCACATACAGGTTTCGGCATTGTGGATTATTACCGTGGAAAAATAGCTCTTGTAAGCTATGGTGTCATTGAAACTCCTTCTGATGAAGACCATAGCATTCGCCTGCTGTCAATTTACAATCGGCTTCTCTCTGTTATTGAGGAATTCAATCCTGATGAAGCTGAGATGGAAACATTGTATTTTTCCAGAAACTCATCGAGTGCATTGGCTGTTGCAGAAGCTAAAGGTGTCATTACGCTTTGTCTTGCACAGCAAGCTATTCCTCTGTTTACGTATACTCCAAATCAGATAAAAGCAAGTGTGACAGGAACTGCATCCGCAAATAAAAAAACGATAGAACAGTATGTGAAAATTTTGCTTAACCTCAGTGTGGAACCAAAACCTGACCATGCTGCAGATGCCTTGGCAGGAGCGATTACTCATATCCATTCAAAATATATTTGACATTGTGTTTGTATTGTTCCATAATAAAAAGATAGTATGGATGAGAATAAGAAATCTAAAGAATCTATTGCAGAAGATATTGGATTGTTTGAGAAATTTTTTAATTTTCTCGTTGGAAAGCATTCTGACTCTCAAAAAACTGCATTAAAAGCCATTCAGAAGCAGTTGAACAAGGCTGGCTTTAAATATTACAACATGCGGAATGATAAGATTCTTCCTGATTTTGCAAAATTAGTATTTCACATTTATGAAGCTGTTGCTCCTTTGCGGGAATTTTTTTTGCTTCACAATGAAGAATTGTTTTATGAAGATGTTGTCCTTCATGCATATATGTCGGAAAAGCAGCTTAAAATGGTAGAATATCTTACGGAATCTTCTGTCAGTGAAGCTTCAAAGCGAATGTCGTTTGCTGATTTGCAGAATAATTGTTCCAAAGCATTTGCCATTTTGAAAAATGAATTTACAGAAAACAGGGTTGCAAGAATTACTTCTATGAATTCTTCACTGGTCATTTTGCGTCATTTTTGTGTATTTGACTTTTATGCAATGCTGAAAAAGTTTTGCTTTGATTTAAAGGAAAATGATTTTATTACAACTCCTAAGTTTTCAAGTATGTCAAAGGAGTATTTCGATGCTTCTGTCTTTGACTTTTTGAATAATATCGAAAATTTGCTTTTTGTAGAAGATTGGTCTGAACAAATTGAGTTTATTTCTCATATTCCGGGATATAAGCCGTTTGATGAACAAAAATTTTATGCATGCGTTGATTTGATAAAGAAATTGAATACAGAACGCATTTTTTCAAAATTTGCAAAACTTTTTTTTCATGATACAAAATACGAGATGATTGTTTCCATAACTCCAAAAGATGTCGTAAAGCCTTTTCTGGAAAAACAGAATCAGCAGTTGAAAGAACTGATTTCCAATGTATATGCTGTAAAACGTTCTGAACGGATAGAGTCGTTGCAGGAGTCTTTGTTCGGAACTTCTGCCATTGTGCCTTTGAAGAATTATAATGAAGAATTTTCAGAGATGCTTGCCGCTGCAAAATCTCCTTCTGTTTATTCATTGTGTGCCCAAATGATGTATCTGCATAATTTTATTAGTTCTGTACTGCAACCTCAAATTACTTCATTTGTGGACATATTTGGAATGAGGGCCATTGCGGACAATAAATATACTTCTCAGATGACTTCGGAATTTCATGCCCTGGTTGAACTTGATGCCGAAATGATTCGGCTGGATAATCAGCTGGGACCAAGCTTTCCTCGGGGATATAAGATTGCTGGTATGTTGGAAAACAAGGGAAAGTCGGAAACTCTTTCAAAATTGGAATCTGAAGTAAATACGGTGAATGCAGAATTTAATAAAATTTTGTCACAGTCGCTGGTTCTGTTCAAGCTTTTGGGGGACAAGTTGCAATGTTTGCTGGTTGATGCAAACACGACATCGCCCGTTCTGTTGAAAAACTGGAAAGACATTGACCAATTTTTTACGACTCCAGTCGTTCCCTCGTTAACGGATATTTCTACTGGCATAGAAAATTTTGTTGCTCTGATAGACTGTTATAATTGATTCTTTTTTGATATAATAACTGGTAATGTTTAACAGCATCACTGGTATCATAAAAGAAAAGCTTCCTCAGAAATTGTATATAGAAACGAATGGCATAGAATGGGACATTAATGTTCCTGAATCATCGTTGTCAAAATTACCGGAACCTGGTAATAGTGCTAAGGTTTACGTGTGGTTACAGCATACGGATGTTTTGATGACACTGTATGGGTTTGCAGATGCAAAAGACAGGGCCATGTTTTTTGAATTGCTTAAGGTTGATGGGGTTGGTCCGAAAGGTGCGTTGAAAATAATGGGAAGCGTTTCTTCGTTGGAACTCATTCACATTCTTGATGAAGGAAATGTTGACCTTTTGCAGAAGGTTCCTGGTGTTGGCAAGAAGACTGCCGCAAAAATGCTGCTTCAGTTGAAAGGAAAGTTGACGTTGGATGATGTTGGTTCTAAGTCCAAGTCAGCATCAAGTTCTGTTCCGTATGGTGATGTCGTAAGCGGTCTTTCTGAAATGGGATATGACAGGCATTCTGCAGAAGAAGCAGTAAAAAAAGTGCTTTCCGAAATTGAGCATGATGAATCGTTTAAGAATCAGAGTCCAAACGATAGGGAACAGACTGTGTTTCGTCGTGCTCTTATGGAGCTTGCATAATGGCAAAAAGTGTTACCGCAAAAAGTAAATATTCACGCAGCAAAACTGAGGATACCATTGACAGCATGAATATTGTTGCACAGCTTTCTTCTCAGGTAGCCGCAAGTGAAGCTGCTTCAGGAGACAATAGGGGGCTTTCAGGGCATACGAAGATTGTTCGTGCAAAAGATGTTTCGGAACCTCATATTGTGCGGGCTGATTATAATTCTGATGATGATGGTCAGGATAATAACTTGCGGCCTCATGCCCTTGACGAGTTTCTTGGTCAGACTGCAATAAAGAAAAATCTTTCCGTATTTATTAATGCTGCGAGGGAACGTCAAGAACCCTTGGATCATTTGTTTTTGATTGGGCCTCCTGGATTGGGAAAAACAACTCTTGCTCAGATTACGGCAAATGAACT
>JAFVDR010000192.1 GCA_017476165.1 Treponema sp.
ATATTAGCGCAAAGGGAATTGTTTTCACCTTCCCAAGTCGCAAGCAGTAGACAGATTGTTTTGTCCAGAACATGATAGCCATATTTATCATAGATATTTTCCAAAGCACTTACTGCGCAGATTTGGCCGGGTTTCTTATCACCGGACACTTCAAGTCCGTATGAACGAACAAGCTCCACAATCATTAGTTGTTTTTCATCCCCAGCTTCCAGGTGAGCATTAAATACCTCGTATGGTGCGAGTGTCTTCACATTTTTTTGCTGTTCTGCAAAAATGTGAGCTTCTTCCTGATACTGTAGTTCCTCAAAAACCATACACCAGACGGGTGTTTCGCGAGACCCTGATTTACTTGCGACAATCTCGATTGTATGCTGTCCATCAAAGACATAGTTAAACCCATTTCTGCGACTGACTTTTACCGGGTTAATTTGGTAAACATCAAATTCTTCTATTGCTTTGAGAATATGACTTTCAGATAGTGGACGCTGGTATTCCTGGTTTGACACAAGATCTTTAATGGGAATGAGTTTGAAGTTCGCATTTGGAATACAAGCCTTTTGCTTATCAGATAATTCATTTTCCATGTTCTTACCTCTTTAGCTTAATTTGTAATTTGGAAATGGAAGACTGTAAATCACATAAGACCTTGAAAAGTTTTTGGCGAGCGTCAAATGATGATCCTATCAGGTCACCTTTTTCGATTAGCTTGTCGAGTTCTTTTTTCCATGAAGGAACAGTCAAGAGTACCTCATTGATAATTGCATCAGGGTCATATGTAGGCATGTTTTTTACTCCAGTGACCAATGCTGGGGGGGCTTCTTTTCTTTCAGAAGCGCTAATTTCCTGAATGGCCCGATCGGACGCTTTACGAGAAAGAGGTTTTTTGCTGGCAACTTTGGACTGCAAGTGTTCGGCGATCGCATGAACATCCTGCGTGGGCATTTTAGCGAGCGTATTTATATTCTCTTTGGATATTTTACAGGTGCCAGATAGGATAACAGGCAAGATTCCAGGCGCTTTTCTTTCTAACTCATCCAGCGATCTGCTAAGCTTTCCATAGCTCTCAACTGTTGACCTGTTCAAGTTATAGAGCCTGCCAAGCTGTGCCGAGGTTCGACGCTCATTGGGTGTAACTGAGGAATCATCAATGTGAGAAGAAGCAGCCCCTTCGCTCTGTGCACTATATTGGTTTTTACCAACTGCATTTCTATATTGTGCCATTTGCTTCTCTGCATCATAACGTTTTCCAATAAGATAACGAAAAGCTTCTTCAGTAATATTTCTCCGACTTAACTGGTTCAGACAAATCCAGGAAATTGCTTCCGCGCGTGACGAGAACCCTTTATGTATTGTATTGAACGGGATATTCAGTCTTGTGCAGATCTCATAACGGTTATGCCCGTCAACAATGACATCATTCCATAAAATGATTGGATCTCGACAGCCTTCATTGATCAGACTTTCCTCAAGATTCTTGTACTCTTCAACCCTCAGAGGCTGTATCAGGCTCTTGAATTCTTTGTCGATCATGATTCTCAGTGCCATTCGATTTCGCCTCATTACTTTCAATTCTGCTTAATGAACTCAGTGGAAAATAAACAGCATGTAATGATGGAATCAGTTTCCCATTTAGTCCATAAGTGGTTTGATCCTCAAGATCAGGGAAAATATTCTGGATTTTTTGAATCAAGGACATACTGTATAACTGGAAACATCCGTCATGCCCTGGCTTATCAAAAACCACCTTTTCTTCTTGGCCAAATGGCGCTTTTTCAGAAGGAGCAACCAACATGATTGCTTTCTTTTCCGGGTCGAACATAAGCTGAACCTGGGTAGGATCGCCCAAAGCATGAAGTGTTCCCCGATGAACACGAAAACGGTATTTCTTCAGGTCAATGGACATGCGAA
>JAFVDR010000193.1 GCA_017476165.1 Treponema sp.
GCCTCTGCACTACCCTGCAAATCGGCCTTGATAATGACCTTGAATTCCTTAATCTCATTCTGTTCAATTGTGGAATACAGATTGTCCAGCGTAACCTTCTTGACAGCCTTTGCATCCTCAAAGCGTTTCAATTCCTGACGCTTAGCAGCAAATGCACGGGCTTCCTTCTCAGATTCCGTAACCTGGAACGGATCACCTGCATTCGGCATGGATTCAATGCCAAGAACCTCTACTGGCATGGAAGGACCGGCTTCCTTTATCTTTACGCCACGATCATTAAAGATAGCACGAACGCGACCTGAATAAATGCCGGCGACAAAAGGATCTCCTGTATGAAGCGTACCACGCTGTACAACAACAGAAGCAACAACGCCACGTCCCTGATCAATTCTTGACTCAATGACCCTTCCTTCTGCACGGGAAACATACTGAGACTTTAGCTCGAGCATTTCTGCCTGAAGGAGAATTGCATCAAGCAAATCATCAATACCTTCTTTTTTCAGGGCTGAAATATTAACATACTGAGTATCGCCCCCCCAAGCTTCCGGTGTCAATCCGTTTTCAGAAAGCTGAGTCATAACTCGGTCAGGATTTGAATCAGGTTTATCAATTTTATTTACTGCAACAATGATAGGGACTTTTGCATCCTTTGCATGATGTATGGCTTCAAGAGTCTGAGGCATCACACCATCGTCCGCAGCAACAACCAAAACGACAATGTCCGTAATCTGTGCTCCACGGGCACGCATCATAGTAAATGCTTCATGACCAGGAGTATCAAGGAACGTGATGTCGCCTTTTGGCGTAGATACCATATATGCACCAATCTTTTGCGTAATTCCACCAGCTTCACCTTCTGCAACATGTGCATTTCGGATTGCATCAAGAGTATTTGTCTTACAGTGGTCAACATGTCCCATGACCGTAACGATTGGAGGACGTATGGCAATGCCGTCTTCGCTTCCCACATCACTTTCAATGACAGTCTCGTCATACAAGCTGACAATATGCACCTTGCAGTTGTATTCAGAAGCAAGAATCGTTGCCGTATCGCTGTCTATAGACTGGTTGATTGTCACCATCATGCCCATGGACATGAGTTTTGCAATAATTTCACCAGCCTTCAGGTTCATTTTCTTTGCAAGATCAGATACGGAAATTGTATCCATGATATCAATCTGCTCAGGAACAGCACTTACAGGAGTATCATGCTTTTTATTCTGATACAGCTCTTCCTCTTTGAAAGCTTCTTCCTGTTCCTTATGGCTATATACCTGCTTTTTACCTTTAAATTGCTTTTTTGCTGGAGCCTTGTTTCCCTGCAGAGAAGGAGCTTCTCCAAAAGGAGGTTTTGGTCCCATGAAAGAACCGGGACGATTGAATCCAGGTCTTCCCTGTCCACCGCCCTGACCGTTATTATAGCCATTGCGGTTGTTGAATCCGGGTCTTCCCTGTCCACCGCCCTGACCGTTATTATAGCCATTGCGGTTGTTGAATCCGGGTCTTCCCTGTCCGCTGCCCTGTCCATTATTGTAACCGCCGTTACGGTTGTTCCAGCCACCGGTACGTTCTCTGTTCTGGTATCCTTCGCGAGCCTGTGCACCAGTAAAACCAGAACCTCCACGCCTGTTATTATTGTTATAATAACCGCCGCCAGCGCGATTCTGACGAGGATTACCGCTCAAATTACCGGCCTTTACATTCGGGCGGGCAGTATTCAACACAAATGTTGTATTTTTGTTTTCAGCAACATGCGGCTTATCTTTCTGAGGAGCTGCTTTATTGACAGGAGCTTTCTTTTCTTTTTCAGCATCCTGAGTCTGAACAGGTGCTGCAACAGGCTTTACCTCTGCAACCTGCTCTTTAGGAGCAGGAGCAGGAACTGGAGCAGCAACATCTTCTTGTTTGGCGGATGATTCAGCAGCTTTTTTTACAACAATACGAACATTTTTATCTTTGTCCTTTGGTGCAGAATTCGTTTTCCGCTTAATCACAACCACCTTTTTCTTAGGCTGAGAACTTGTTTCATCTTTCTTATGCAAAACAAAATCAACTTTCTTTTCTGATTCATCCGCCATAACTATAGTTTTCCTTACTCCTCTTCAAATTCTAATTCAACACCACATTTTGGACAACGAGTCATATCAAGAGAAATTTCTGCGCCGCATTCAGGACAGTAATACTTTTCCTCTTCCTCATCATTCGTTTCCGCTTCAACCTGTTCAGCTTCTACCGCATTTTCAGGCTCTTCATTTTCAAATACAACATTCTCATTGATGATTGCATTGACGGCATCAATGTCATCCTGTGTAATTCCCTCTACAGCAAGAACCCTTCCACTCTCAACTGCATCCAGGAAGTCATCAATATCCGATATGCCTGCAGCAGCAAGCTTAGCAGCAACATCCTGATTTACATCCGGCAACTGAGATACTGTAGAAATAATATCAGCTTCAGCAACTTCAGAGCCAGCAAAAAGCTGTTCGGCAGCCAAACGTGAATCTGTCTCTGTAAGATCCATTTCAGCAGCCTGTTCTTCGGTCTTAACGTCAATGCTCCATCCCGTAAGGCGATTTGCAAGACGAACATTCAAGCCCTGTTTTCCAATTGCAAGGGAGAACTGGCTTTCAGTAACGATGGCAAGGACCTCTTTCTTTTCCTTGTCAAGAACGACAACCCGTTTCACTTCTGCAGGAAGGAGCGCATTCTTGATGAATTCATGAGGATCTTCGTCATACTTCAAAACATCTATCTTTTCGCTTTCAAGTTCTCTGATAACATTCTGAATGCGAACTCCCTTTAATCCGACACAAGCACCAACAGGATCAACATCAGACTTGTTGGAGTACACGGCAATCTTTGTACGATATCCCGGTTCACGGACTGTCTTATATACAGAAATCGTCTTGTCCTGAATTTCCGGAACTTCAAGCTCCAGAAGATCCTGAACAAATTTTGGATCCGTGCGGCTCAATACAAGCTGAATGCCATTGGAAGTCTTTTTTATGTCTACCAGCAAAGCCCTGATTCGTTCATTAACTTCAAATGCTTCACGAGGACTCTGATATTTTACAGGCAGAACTGCTTCCACCTTACCGACATCAATGAAAATATTGCCCTTGCGCTCACGCTGATACGTACCAGCCTTTATCTGTCCTATCTGACTCTTATATTCATTGTACAGAGTATCCTTAAAGCTTTCATTCAAAGCCTGATGTGCAGTCTGCTTTCCCGTAGAAACAGCAGAACGGGCAAATGTATGAGGATCAATCTCGATGTCTATTTCATCGCCTACAGCACATTCACTGCTAAAGCGCAAAGCTTCTTCAAGCTCTATTTCCTGAGACGGGTCATACACGCCGTCAACAATAGTCTTGCGAGAATAGACTTTTACATCCGACAAATTTTCATCAAACTTTACAATACAATTTTCGGCAGTTCCAAAAGTTCTTTTATATGCCGCCTTTATTGCGTTTTCAATCGTCTGCTTGATTGACTCCTCGCTCATCCCCTTTTCAGACTGAAGTGCGCGGATTGCATCTGCCATTTCTGACATATCAAGCCTCCCTTACAAATGTATAAATTTTGCTTTTGCAATATCGTTATAGGCAATGGTTTTATCACCATCAGCCTCTGTTTCAAGCGTAACCTGTGCGTCATCCGAAGATTTTATTGTTCCCCGAACCCAATCGCTCACATTTTTATCCCACACCCTGATTTCGCGACCGACAAAGCACCCAAATTCTGCGGCATTCCGTATGTTGCGTTCAACACCGGGCGAACAGACTTCCATTATAATATCGTCTTCGCTTTTTCTTAACAGGGCCACAAGCTTAGGCTGCAGAACATGATGAACCTTTGAGCAGTCCGCAACACCAATATCTTTAGAAGGATCTTTAGAAGCAATTACCGCAGTAATTCTTACCATGCCGTTTTGCGGCACAACCTGCAGCTCCACCAGTACAAAACCAGCATCTGCTACAACCGATGCACATTCCTTAAAGTGAGGAACTGTATCGAGGGAAATGTAGTTCAATAGAAACCTCTGAAAAAAAACAACAATTGAAAAAAAAAGAGCCTAGAAACGGCTCTTTTTTTAAATTCTTTATATTTAAAGAAAATATATCATTTCTCTATTACACTGTCAATAGACAAAGAAACAGGTATTTTATTTTTTTCCTTAATTTCATCTCAGTCCAATCACTTTACGAAAGCTGTAATTCAGATACATATATAAAGGACAGTATTTTTCACTCTTTTTACTACATTCAGCAGACTCTAAAATGTTCTGGAAGAGGAATCTCAAATGTACGGGACTTTCCTTCAACAGGGATGGTAAGGCGTACCGCCGCAAGTTGAAGCTTTTTTATGCCGCACTTGCGCAAAATCTTATTTACCTTAAAGTTTCCGTGCTGGTCGTCTGCCGCAAGAGGTGATCCAGCCTTTGCCATCTGAATGCGAATCTGATGCATGCGTCCCGTTCCAAGCGTAACATGAACAAGACTCAACTCCACGGGTTCAAAATCTGAATTCGGTGCAGAAACCGACCATGTTTTTTCAACTTCGTAAAAAGTCTGAGCATTCTGCACTTTCCCGTGAGCCTCAACCGTACCAGACAGAACGCCTTTTCTTCTTTGCTGCCCATTTACTTCAGGACATCCTATGCATACGGCATAATATTCTTTCTTTACCTGGTCAGTTGAAATAAGTCGAATCCATTTTGACGCTGCGGAAGCATTCTTGGCAACAATAAGGATGCCTGCAGTTTCTTTATCGAGCCTGTGAACAAGGTGAATTCTGTAGCCAAGCTGTTCTGAAAGAGTTTCATCAAGGGGATGAGAAATTCCAACACCGCCTTGTACCGAAATGCCAGAAGGTTTGTTTATTAAGAGAATCTCGGAATTTTCATACAATATGGAAAAGGGCATCATCTGCCGAATATAATAGTAAAGGTGGCAAAAAATGACAAGATTACAAAAGCTTATTTTACAAAATATCGTTTTAAGCCTGCTCGCTGTTTTTTTCATTGCGACACAGACGGCACATGCATCAGTCACTTCAATCAAAAGCAAGAACGGAACACTTGCAATCGATTTACCCGAAGGCTTTTATCTCGTTTCCTCCAGTAAAGACGGAAAATCATATCAGCTTCAAAGTTCTCTGCTACCAGTAACTGCCGTTATAAAAGTATATGACAATGGAACATACAACACTGCGGAAAAAGCCCTTGAAGACAATCTTTCAAGAATGAATGCAGAAAAAGAAATCGACACATTTTCATGGCGCAACCAAGACTGTGCGTTATCTTCATTTGCAAGCTATATTGGACAGACTGCAGCCGCAGGATATGCTGTTGCAGCCCCACTTCCAGACGAAGAAGGACTCATAGTGATGCTCGTATGGACAGAGCAGACGCAATTTGATGCATGCAATGATTTCATGCTCAGCTTTATCGACGGGCTTTGCATTGATTTTGGCAGTTTTTATGAAGCAGGGCTTGTCACCACGTATGCATACCCCAACGCACAAACATACATACCCGTTACAATGACTATTGACGGAAAGCAAATACAAAGCTACATGAGGGAATCAGATAAAGAAGCAAACGAATATCTCATTGCACGAGAATACAACGTACTCAAACTGTATGCACGCAGTCCTCTGTGGAAAGAGGCATGGACACGGTACTACAGAATGGTATTCAGAGATTCGTTCAAACGTCTGAACAGGGTATCCTTCGACATATTCAACGAGTTGTCTCCAGATTGCACAGATGACACGGATCTTGCACAAAAGCTGTTGACATGGACACAGGGAATGAATTATGAAAGGGAAAAGAACACCAGCGATTTTGCATCACTTCCTTCCATTATATTGGGCGGTGGCAGTGATTGCGATTCCAGAAGTATGCTGCTATCAGTCCTGCTGACAAGCATGAACATGGACAGCATCATATTCGTAAGCAGTGAATTCAGTCATGCCGTGGCAGGTTTGGTATCAACACACCCAGGACACAGCTTTACGGCAAATGGAAAAGAATACCTCATGGGGGAAACAACAGCAAGCGGCATAACATGGGGCATGATTGCACAGGAACAGGACGATCAGTCCAAATGGATTCCCGTCCTGTTTTATTGAATAAATCGAGTCTGCTTTGAAATTACGGAGGCCTCTCAAAAGAGAGATTTCAAGAGGTTCTCCTATTTTATCAAAAGATTATAAGCGTCCATTGGATTTTCAACTGAAAGCAGAGAATCCTTCAAGTCTGAATTCCTCATCTTTGAACTGAAGAACGAAAGCGTCTGAAGATAATACGTATGCTGGTTGTAAGCGGCAGCAATCATGAACAGCAGGCGAACAGGAACGTCATCCACCGGCTCAAAATCTATGATGTCAACTTTTGAAATGCCCACGGAAAGCACCAAGTCCGTAACGCTTGCAAGACGCACATGGGGAATTGCTATGCCACGTCCAACAGATGTAGACATGAGGCTTTCACGCTTAAGGATTTCCTTTTGAAGCTCTGCTGCATCCTTGACCTGAGGAGCCGTTGCAAGATTATCCGTCATCTGGATAAGGGCATCATGCTTCGTTGTATGGTTTAAAAAAACAATTCTATCTGGAGAAAGAATGTTTTTGAGCTGAACGGAAACGTCTACGACATCACCCTTGGAAGAACCAAGCCTGTCATTCACCCATTTTTCTATTTCAGATTTCTTAAAACGCCAGACAGTACCAATCTTTCCACTTGGAATCTCACCCTTCTGAGCCCATTCATATACTGTTCTTTCGCTTACGCGAAGATATTTTGCAACTTCATCAATAGTAAGAATATTGTCTTCCACAATCATTTCCTTAACATGCAATCTGTTGATTTATTTACCATAATTTTGCATTGTTAGCGGTATTTTGTCAAGAGTTAGAAAACAATACTTTATCAAACCGTCCCACAAAACAAGAGGCTTGCTAATTTTTTTTCTATCTACTAATATAGAACGATATGAAAAACAAGAAACTGTTAAAACCTTTGGCAGGACTGTCTTTATTCTGCCTTATATATATAATCATCAGCCTAAAGCCTCTGGGACACGAACTGCACTTGACTCCTGACTGGGCGGTAACCATAGACAGAGTGCAGGAAAAAAAGGACGGTGATATCCTCATCCCGTTTCGACTGGGGCAGACCATCGGATATTTTACAGAAGACGGACGCGTCATACAGGCTACACCATATCCACACAATGCAACAATTTCCAGCAGTTACTATACAACCTATGGAGCTGACAACAAGGAGACTGACATTTTCAATACTGACGGAGATAAAGTCGGAACAATTACCGTTCCAGGCTTTCCGTTTTTCGATGAAGACAGAATATTCATGTTCCTGCCGGGGGGAACGGCTCTTGCCGAGTTTGACGAAAGCGGAACACGGAAATGGAACTATGAACACTATGCCCCCATTACCGCATTCGATTCCACAAGCAAAGGCTCTGTCGTTGGTTTTTCAGACGGATTAATAGTATCCTTTGACAGCGATGGAAATCTTGACCAACAGTATTATCCAGGTGGAAGTGAAATAGAAATCATTCTTGGTGCCGGCATTTCAAAAAATGGAAAATACATAGCCTGCATCTGCGGTCAAAAGCAGCAGCGATTTGCTGTTTCCGAAAAAAACGGAGAGCACAGCAAGATTATCTTTCATGAATATTTGCCAAAAGACTTTTCGCGACAGGTTGCCGTTGCCTTCAACAATGCATCAGACACCGTATACTACAATTACAATGGTGGCATCGGCATCGTAGACTTGACCACACAGAAAAGCGCTCATATTCCTGTTTCAGGCATCGTTTCCCAGATCGAAGAATCTACAGAAGAAGACCTTGTGTTTGTCCTGAGTCATGACGGCAAGGCTTACACAGTAACCGTCATAGAACCATTCAATCATGTTGCCGGAACATTTTCGTTTGATGCAGACTATACGTTCATGCAATTGAGGGGAAACAAACTGTTTTTAGGCAAAAACAACAAGATTTTCAGGATTACCATTTCAAAAAAATAAGCAAGGAGCAAGGAGTTTTGTATGAAAGCAAAAAGATTTACAACAAAAGCAGTTCTTTCACTGTTGATTTTAGGTTGCCTGTCGGCATTTGACTGGCCGCAAAAAGAAACAGAAGCCAATTCATTCTTTTCATATTTTGGACAGCTCCGAGGTGGTCAGATAGGATCATCACTCATCTTCAATGAAAGTTCTGACATCAAAGCGACGGAAGCAGGAACCATTGCAATCATCCTGTCAGAACACAGCAGCGAAACAGGCTGGTTTGAGTCTCCATTAGGAAATGCTGTCATCATAGCACACGATAAAGGATTGCAGACAGTATACGGTAATCTTGAAAAAGAGGGGCTGATTAGCGGCAATGAACAAGACATCCAAACAGGAACAGTGCTTGGACAAAGTGGAAACTCCGGCTGGCAGGAAGGTCAAAGCTGCATGGAATTCAAAGTAATCGACACAAAAAACAAAACCGTCATAAATCCTCGTCTACTGATGCCTCGCATTGGCAAGGAACTTCAACTTACCATCGGAGATTTGTCCCTCGATGACAAGGAAGGCAAAACCCATTACTTTGTAAATGAACGAAACTTTGCAAGCGGAACATATTTCCTGTACCGCACGCGGCAGGAAATCGCAATGCCGTAC
>JAFVDR010000015.1 GCA_017476165.1 Treponema sp.
GATTTTCAAAAATGTCTCCAAAACCACCAGCACCATTGCCAAACAAATCGCTAAAGTCATGGAATGCATGGCTATAGCCTTGACCGCCACCGCCTCCCATGCCATCGAGACCGGCAAATCCATACTGATCATATATAGGACGTTTCTGCTCATCGCTCAAAACTTCATAGGCTTCCGTAGCCTCCTTGAATTTTTCCTCGGCTTCTTTATCGCCAGGGTTTCTGTCAGGATGATACTTTACAGCAAGCTTACGGTATGCTTTTTTTATTGTTTCCTTATCCGCACTCTTATCAATGCCTAAGACTTCATAATAATCACGTTTTGTAGCCATGTTCGTTTACTTATCCTAAAAGTTTACCTCCGCATGCACGGAGGTAAAAAGTTTTTTTGCACTTTGAAATTTACAGCAGAGACTTATTTGTCGTCATGAACCTCATACTCAACATCATCGGCACTGCCTTTGTCAAAACCAGAAGCCGACCCCGTTGATCCAGCAGATCCAGAAGCACCTGCATTACCAGCATTTGCACCGGCACCTGCATTAGCTCCCTGCTGAGCAGCCTGAGCTTTGTACATCTCTTCTGCAATCTTGTAAGAGGCCTGTTTCAAAGCTTCAGTCTTCTTCTTAATATCTTCTATATTATCGCCCTTCAAAGCTTCTTTCAAATCATTCAAGGCAGCTTCGATTGAAGACTTATCACCTGCAGAAACCTTATCACCCATATCTTTGAGAGTTTTCTCTGTAGAATAGACAAGGCTATCAGCTTCATTCTTTGCATCAATAGACTCACGCTTCTTCTTGTCTGATTCAGCATTAGCCTCGGCATCCTTTACCATGCGGTTGATTTCATCCTCACTCAAGCCGCTTGAAGACGTAATCTGAATGTGCTTCTCATTGCCGGTTCCAAGGTCTTTTGCAGAAACATGGACGATACCGTTGGCATCAATGTCAAAGGTAACTTCAATCTGTGGAACACCACGAGGAGCAGGCGGAATGCCAACCAAGTCAAAGCGTCCGAGCGTACGGTTCTGGTCAGCCATTTCGCGCTCACCCTGCAAAACATGGATGCTTACGGCAGTCTGACCGTCTGCAGCAGTTGAGAACACCTGGCTCTTCTTTGTAGGAATCGTTGTGTTGCGGTTGATAAGGCGCGTAAACACACCACCCATTGTTTCGATACCCAAAGAAAGAGGCGTAACATCAAGAAGAAGGACATCCTTGACATCGCCTGCAAGAACGCCGCCTTGAACGGCTGCACCGATTGCAACAGCTTCATCAGGGTTAACGGCACGGCTTCCCTCTTTTCCAAAGATGCTCTTTACAATTTCCTGAACCTTTGGCATACGGCTTGAACCACCGACCAAAAGAATTTCGTCAATCTTGTCTGGAGTGATTTCAGCATCCTGCATTGCCTTGCGGCACGGATCGCGTGTAGCCTCAAACAAGTCATCGGTCATCTTTTCAAATTCCGCACGGGAAAGACTCTTCTGCAAGTGCTTTGGACCTGTTGCATCAGCAGTAATAAACGGAAGGTTTATGTCTGCCGTTGTCTGGTTGGAAAGCGAAATCTTTGCATTCTCGGCAGCTTCGCGCAGACGCTGCATTGCCATAGGATCGCCAGAAAGGTCAATGCCTGTGTCAGCCTTGAACTGGTCAATAAGCCAGTTAACGATGCGGCGATCCCAGTCGTCTCCTCCAAGGTGAGTGTTACCGTTGGTAGACTTAACTTCAAAAACCCCGTCACCGAGTTCAAGGATGGAAATATCGAAAGTACCGCCACCAAGGTCATAAACGGCAATAGTCTTTTCTTTCTTTTCGTCTTTGTTAAAGCCAAATGCAAGGGAAGCTGCAGTAGGCTCGTTTATGATGCGCTTTACATCAAGACCTGCAATCTTGCCGGCATCTTTTGTAGCCTGACGCTGGGCATCGTTGAAATATGCAGGAACTGTAATGACGGCTTCCGTTACTGTTTCACCAAGATAGTCTTCAGCTGTCTTCTTCATCTTCTGAAGAATGAAAGCACTGATTTCCTGTGGGGAATATTCCTTTGAAGCACCGTTTTCCTGAACTTCAACACGAACATCTGCACCATGGTCTTTGATTGCATAAGGCAACTTTGTTGCTTCGCCCTGCAAGTCACTGAATTTATGTCCAATAAGACGTTTTACAGAATATACAGTATTCTTTGGATTTGTTACCATCTGGTTTTTTGCAGGAAGACCAACAATCCTGTCTCCCTTTGCCGTAAATCCAACGATTGATGGTGTTGTGCGTCCGCCCTCTGAGTTCTGAATAACTACAGGCTCACCATTTTCCATTACTGCGACACATGAGTTTGTCGTTCCAAGGTCAATACCAATAATCTTTCCCATAATATGCTACTCCTCTAAATTACAATGAATCGTTCAGTCTTTTTTTTCTTCTGCCTGCACCGTTCCGTCAGGCATGGAAACCATTACCTTTGCATGTCGGATAACCATATCCTTCAATTTATATCCCTTTAAATATACTGCTTTTAAAACTGGTTCGGCTACAGGATCATTAGAAGAACCAATGGCCTCGTGAATGTCCGGATCAAATGCATCTCCTACAGCACCGTAGGAAACAAGATTATACTTGTTTTCGAGCATCGACACCAAACCGCTGTTTATCATCTTTACGCCGTCTGCAATCGTCTTTGGGTCAGTAGCCGTTGCGGCAGCCTCCACAGTGCGGTCAAAATTATCAAGGCTGTCAAGCAAATCCTTCAAGAGATTCGTATTTGCATAATCAAAGGCATCCTGCTTTTCCTTAAGCATACGCTTGCGATAGTTTTCAAAGTCAGCTGCCCTTCTCAACACCTGATCCTTCAAATCCTCGTTCTGTTTCGTCAGCTCTTCAACCTGAGCCTTAAGGGCAGTAAGTTCATCTTTTGGTTCTTCTGCAGCATCTTCACCGTCAGCAACATCTCCGGCAGCAGCATCTGCTTCCTGATTTTCCGCGGCTTCAGTGCTATCAGCAGAATCGGCAGCTACAGTTTCATTTTCTTCCTGTTCTACACTCTGGTTCTGTTCTTCTTCCATGCTCATATATGTACCTTTAAATCGTAATTATTTATAACGTTCTGTTCTTACTCTGAAAGATAATAAAAGATTAATCAAATAGTCAACAAAACTTTTTAGAAATCCACGGAAATCAATAGACTTGCTCGGAAACTGAAGTTTCCGAACAGCTCTAATGTATGTCAGACCGCCGAGTTTTCGTAAGAAAACTCGGTAGCAACCGAAAGTTGCGACTCATTCTGAGCGAAGCGAAGAATCCCATGCTAATAATATAGATGTTTTGCTTCGCCCAACATGACGGCTAGTTGCTGATTCTAGAATAGTCTTTGTGGCACTATTTGTGCCACAAAGAGTGCTATATCCCAAAAATAGAGGACTAGTCAGAAGGACCGCTTGTACGAACTTCTTCGTCAACTTCGGCAACAGGCGAATACTCTGTTGCAGTACGCTGGTCAATAGGAACATACTTTCGTTCGGCAGAAACATTTTTGTATGCAGGGCGGTAAATGCGTCCGCCAGCAACGATTTCCTCAATGCGGTGGGCACTCCACCCTGCAATACGTGCAATCGCAAACAGAGGAGTATACAATTCACGTGGAATATTGAGCATGGTATATACAAATCCCGAATAAAAGTCTACATTCGTGCAAATCTTCTTGCTGTCGCCATGAAATTCAGCCAAAATCTGTGGCGCAAGCCGTTCAATGATGCGGTACAAATTGAATTCTTCCTCGCACCCCATTTCAACGGCAAGCTCTTCGGCCTTGTCGCGCAACAAAGTTGCACGTGGGTCGCTGATTGTGTAAACGGCATGCCCCTGACCGTAAATCAGTCCGGTATGGTCAAACGCTTCCTTTCGTGCAATCTTTCGAAGATATTCTGCGATTTCGTTTTCATTGCTCCAGTCCTTTACATTGGCCTTGATGTCGTCCATCATCTCAATGACGCGGATGTTTGCACCACCATGACGGCGACCTTTCAAAGAACCTACGGCAGCTGCAATGGCAGAATATGTGTCAGTATCGGCAGAAGAAACAACATGGACGGTCAAGGAAGAGTTGTTTCCGCCACCATGTTCGGCATGAAGAATCAAGGCAAGGTCAAGAATTTCCGCTTCAAGGCGCGTATATGACTTGTCGCTGCGGATAAGGCGCAAAAAATTTTCTGCAGTACTCAAATTCGGAGACGGATTGTGTATGTACATGCTCTTGCCGTCATAATAGCGTCGCTTTGCTTGATATCCATAGGCAGCCAGAGTGGAAAACCTTGAAATCAACTCAATGCACTGGCGCAGGACATTGCCAATGTTCCGGTCTTCCGGATAGTCATCATAGGAATATGAAGCAAGGACACCTCTGGCAATCTTGTTCATGATGTCGCTGGAAGGAGCCTTCATAATCATGTCTTCGGTAAAATTAGGGGGAAGCGTCCGTAAACTGCCAAGATACTGGTTGAAAGCATCAAGCTGCTCCTGGGTAGGAAGTTCACCAAATAGAAGGAGATACACGCATTGTTCATAGCCAAACTGGTGCTTGCTTTCAACATCGCGAACAATGTCTTCGACACTGTAACCGCGATAGATTAATTTTCCAGGCACAGCTACCTTTTTTCCTGTCGAATCGACTTCGTAGCCGACAACATCACCTATGTGGGTAAGGCCAACCAGAACACCACGCCCGTCTGCATAGCGCAATCCGCGCTTTACATCATATTTCTGATATAAAGAAGGGTCGATAGGGTCATTGTTCTGAACCTTTAGAGACAAATTATTGATAATATCCTTAACATCAACAGCCATATTGCACCTCTTTTGTGGATTGTGAGTAAAATTGAATAATTATACAAAAATAAAGTAATTGTTGCAATTACATACGCGTTTTTTTAGCACCATCAACAGAAGAGATTAAAGTTTCAGAACAACTTTGTTAAATGCATTTTTCAGTTTCCGTACAGCCGCAGTTTGATTTCCGAAAAAGAAGCAGCCACCATGGTGGCTGCCTGTAGGACGTCTACAATCTCGAAAAAATCACGAAAGTAAGCTTTTCGAGATGACCTTCTACATCCTGTCAAGATAAGGAACAAGAACAAGCTCCATTGCACTTTTCAGAACCGTATGAGTGCAGGAAGCAAGAACAAGCCGTGCCTGAGCAAGCTTTGCGTTAGATTCTGCAATCGAAACAATCGGGCAATCCCTGTAAAACGCACTGAAACTCTTGCATACATCATACAGATATGTAGCAATGATGCTCGGATCAAGCTCTTCTGCAGCCTTTGCAACCAGAACAGGATATCTCTGCAAGTCCTTTATCAGCGTCCATTCACTTTCATGAGACAGCAAAGAAAGGCTTTCATCGCTACCGTCAGAAGCAAGTCCCTGCTCCTGTGCCTTGCGGAGAATAGAAGCAATGCGTGCTCCCATGTACTGCAGGTAAGGACCTGTATTACCGTTGAAAGAAAGGCTTTCTTCAGGGTTAAACATCATGTCCTTTACAGGTGCAACCTGCAACAGATAATAATGCAATGCAGCGAGTGCAACTTTTTCTGCAACATCATCGGCATTTCCCACTTCGCCATCCCGTCCACGTTCTTGAATTGCCTTAAGAGCATCTTCATGCAGGTTCTGGATTAAATCGTCTGCATCTACAACGGTGCCTTCACGGCTCTTCATTCTTCCACTCGGAAGATTTACCAGTCCATAGCTCAAGTGATACAGCTTTTCGGCCCAGTCAAAGCCAAGCTTACGTAGTATATAGAAGAGAACCTTAAAATGATAAATTTGTTCACTGGCAACAACATAGACCATCTGGTTATAAGGCCAGTCTTCGTGACGTTTAATTGCAGTTCCCAAGTCCTGCGTAATGTAAACGGATGTTCCGTCCTTGCGCAAAAGGACTTTTTCCTGATTATTGCCATCCTTGCCTTTTCCTGTCACTTCAGTGACATCAATGCGGACAGATCCATCCTCTGCCTTAAAGAAAATGCCCTTTTCAATTCCTTGTGCAATAACTTCTTTTCCAAGAAGATAGGTATCGCTTTCAAAATAGAGCTTTTCAAAACCTACACCAGTGCGGTCATACGTTTCCTGAACACCGTTCAATGTCCAGTCATTCATTTTCTGCCACAAGGCACGGACATCAGAATCACCACGTTCCCAAGCAATGAGCATTTCTTCTGCCTGAGTCTGTGCTTCAGGATGTGCAGTTTCCGGCTTATCTTTTTCTCCCTTCAAATACTTGTCGAATTCTACATAGCATTTTCCAACAAAATGGTCTCCTTTTATGCCAAGGCTTTCAGGGGTGTCTCCATTTGCTTCATGAAATAGCTTGTATGCCAGCATGGACTTGCAGATATGAATTCCTCGATTGTTGATGATGTTCGTACGGAACACTTCTGCCCCGGCTTTCTTTAAGATGCGGCTCACGCTTTCGCCCAAGGCATCATTGCGCATGTGACCAAGATGCAGCGGCTTGTTTGTGTTCGGGCTTGAAAATTCAACCATGACCTTTCGCCCAGCAAAAGGCTTTACTCCGCTTTCATTGCATGAGCCGTAGCTGTCCCCCTGTGCCATGATTGTTTTTAATATGTCTGCAGAAGCATTTGCCTTGTTCAGCTTTACATTGACATACGGACCTACGGCGGCAAAGGTTCCTAAAGCTTCTGCTTCTTTCGTAAGATTTTTCTGGATGCAGTCAGCAACACCAGCAGCAATTGCAGGAGGAGCCATTCGGAATTCCTTTGCAAATGGAAACATAGGAACACCAAGATCTCCCATTTCCGGTTTCGGAGGATTTTCTACACGGACAGATTCATCCGTAATGTTGTTTCCTCCCAATGATTTTTCTGTTTTAAACTGATTGAGTGCGGCTGCAACTACTGCACGAAAGGTTTCTTTCTGATCTGCCATAAATTCTTCCTGATAAATGTAAAAATGATGTAAGTCCTTATACTATCAGAAATATATCAGAATATCAATAAAGGTTGAAAAAGAGCTTTTTCGGCTGTAGCCATTTTTAGGCAGTCAAAAAAGACCTCATTTTATCAGTTTTTTCTGATTTTTCCACCGCAAAGCCAGGCATCGACTTTCCGTCAATCCCATATTTTCCGATTTATATGGAATTACAAACAAACGAAAATGGTTAACGTTCAGGGAACTTGTTCTGCGAACATCGAAAAACTCTCTTTCGGCGATTTTTCGAATGAGACCCAATAAACATTTCGTCTACTGTCTATTGATCGTTTCGCCTATTGACTATTGATCGTTTCGTCTATTGTCTATTGATCGTTTCGTCTATTGTCTATTGATCGTTTCGTCTATTGACAGTAGACGTTTTCATCTGAAGTTTTTGTGTACGTTCTGTGTCTGAAGCAAGTTATAGCACAGAATTTGCCAATGATGTGAAAGATTTTTTTATCTCATATACCTTTCCTTTTTATATGGAATTACAAACAAAAATGGTCAAAAGCGACAGGCTTTTTCCATGCTAGCAAATCTATCCGTGCCATTGAAATAGACACTGTTGAACAAAAGCAATTAAAAGAAAACATAGTAGAAAACATAACAAAAGCTTTTAACAAATTTAAATAAAATTTTACATAGACAAACAGAACCAAATAGCCTATCATATCTGCATGAACACTGATGAAGTAATTATAGATGACATTTTCATAATAAACAAAAAGGCAAAGCATACGCTGGCAGAGTGCCTTTCATGCTATTCAAAGGATGTACTTAAAATTTTGGCGGCCACAAAAAAGGCAAGTGACAATTCTGACATCCTAACTCTCAAAAAAACAGAAATTGTAGCTGAACTTGAAAAAAGCATCACTGAAAAATTCCTCTATGCATTCAGATTCTGGGATGTAACCGTCTTTCAAGTGTTCTTCCTTCTATACTCTGACGACGACAAATTTAATGAGGCTGTCTGGAAAAACTTTAAGGAAAACTCAGGAGAAGACTTTATCGAAGAAATGCAGCAAGCTGCACTGACAGTCCTCTTTACAAGCGGATTCCTCTTTGCATTCAAAACACCGTCTTCAAAGGAAGTCGAATTTGTCATTCCAAAAGAAATTACTGACATGATTCCAAAGCTGTACGATACTATCAATGTCAAAGGAAGAAAGATGGTACCAGGAGGCTTGAATATGTTTCCGTGGTACGCAAAAACCCTTGCTTCCCTGTACGGAGTATGTACTCCAGAAGTTTTCATGGAAATCTTCAACAGGGATTTTCCAGAGGCAAAGATAAAGGATACTGAAGAATGCATTCGGCTGATGAAGCAATGCGTAAGTTCCA
>JAFVDR010000194.1 GCA_017476165.1 Treponema sp.
ACATATTCTACAATATCATCACGTCCAGCTCCCTGAATTCCCGAAAGTTCAGCATCCGCATAGAACCAGTAGTTCCACGGCTGGCCTTCCAACGGTCTTGATTCAAGGCGTGTAAGATTTATTTTATAATTTTCAAAGATGCCAAGCGTCCTGTACAGGGCGCCGGGTTCATTCTTTGTCTTAAAGATAAAGCTTGCCATATTCGGTTTAATGTTCAGTTCCCTGCATTTTGTTCCTGCAAGTGCCGTAGACTGAATGACTACAAAGCGGGTAAAATTGCTGGGATCATTTTCAATGTCTTCTGCCAGAATGTCAAGATTGTACAAAGATGCATTTACAGTACTGGCTATTGCTGCATTCGATTTGTCGCAAACCTTGCTGACGGTTTCAGCGGCAGTAGCCGTAGAAACAGCATCAATATGAGCCCACGCCTTGTGACCATCAAGGAATTTCTTGCATTGCTCAAACCCCTGAGGATGGGAATATACAGTCTTGATATCTTCAATGGAAGCTCCCTTTACGCCAAGCAGAGAATGGCGTATGTTCAGAGTAACAGCACCGACAATGGTAACATCTTCAAAGCGGCTGAAATTGTCATAATTCTGATAGACGGAACCTGCAAGGCTGTTTTCTATGGGAACCATGCCGTAGTCCACTTTACAATCCGTAACACTCTGAAATATTTCACCAAAAGAATCAACGGCTACAGATTCTACATCGGCAGCATCAAAATACCTGCTGATTGCCTGCTCAGCATAGGCACCTCGTTTTCCACTATAAGCACAAATGACTTTTTCACGCTTTTCTTCACGGATATGAGCAACAGCTTTACCCATGACAGGGGCAAGAGCTTCTATGTCATGCATCATCTTGTCAAACTGAGCCGGCAACATGGAAGAAGCACCGTCTACCAGAGCCTTTTCAGGGTGGCTGTGCACTTCGAGCATAAGCCCATCTGCACCAGATGCGATGGCAGCAAGTCCCATTGACGTTACTCTGTCACGTACAGAAAGCGAATGACTTGGATCTACAATGATTGGAAGATGAGTCAGCGCACGCAGCATGGGTACTGCAGACAAATCAAGCGTATTGCGAGTAGAAGGTTCAAACGTCCGTATGCCACGCTCGCACAGAATAACATTGTCAGTACCTGAAGAAAGCAAATATTCAGCCGACATCAAAAGCTCTTCCAGTGTCGCAGAATGACTACGGCGAAGAATGACAGGCTTTCCCGTTGCCCCAACCTTTTTTAAGAGATTAAAGTCCTGCATGTTTCGGGCACCAATCTGGTACACATCAACATAGTCCTGCATGATGGGAATCAGTTCAGGAGAAAGAATTTCCGTCACAATTGGAAGCCCGAACTTGTCACCGGCTTCCTTTAAGTATTTCAAGGCTTGTTCTCCAAGCCCCTGAAATTTATATGGAGAAGAATTCGGCTCGTAAGCACCGCCACGAAGCATGACGGCACCACTTGCAGCAACCGCTTCGGCAGTTTCCATAATCTGCTCGCGGCTTTCAACAGCACGAGGTCCCGCAATGGCAACAACCCTGTTTCCTCCGATGCGAATTTTCTGACCACGACTGTTTGGAACTTCTACAATAGTGTCTTCGCGCTTAAATTCCCGACTGGCAAGCTTATATGGCTTGCTGATGGGAATGACGGCATACACACCAGGGAGAGCTTCCACTTCGAGCTTGTCAACGGAATTGCGTCCAACAGCAGCAATAACCGTATCTTCTTCACCGACAATCTCATTCAGCTTAAAATTCTTCTGAACAAGAAAATCTCGTATTCCATTCTTTTGATATTCAGAAATATCTTTCTTAAGAACAACTACCACTTATAGTATTCTCCTTGTCTAGAAACTGGACATGTTCCAGCTGACGGTACGTAAAATGTCTCCAAACACACCAGCAGCTGTAACTCCAGCACCAGCTCCATATCCTCTTACTGTCAAAGGAATTGGCGTGTAGCGGGCAGTTGTAAATACAAAGGCGTTTTCACCACCGCGAACACCATACAAAGGATCATTTGGACCTACTTCAAGCATGCCAACGCTCACCTTTCCGTCCTTAATGCTTGCTCCCATGCGCAGAACCTTGTTTTCTTTTTTAAGGCTTGCCATTTTCTGTGCAAAATAATCATCCAATTCTGGCAATTTCTTAAGGAATTCTTCCGTAGTACCTTCCAAGCTAAATCCCTCTGGGAAGATAGAATTCATCTGGATGTCTTCAAGTTCAATGTTCATTCCTGCTTCGCGAGCAATAATCAAAGCCTTGCGGGCAACATCAGTTCCCTTAAGGTCATCCCTTGGATCAGGTTCAGTATACCGCAATTCCTTTGCCTGAAGGACGGCTTCGCTGAACTTTGCACCTTCATCAAGCCGACCAAAAATGTAACTGAGAGAACCGGACATAATGCCATTAAAGGCTGTAAGGCGATCACCAGATTTAAACAGGTTCTGCAATGTATCAATAATAGGGAGACCTGCGCCAACGTTCGTTTCATACAAGAATCGAACATGCATTTCATTTGCCGTCTCGCGCAGCTTGCGGTAAAAGTCCATGCTCATGGAATTGGCACGCTTGTTGGGAGTTGCAATGTTCATGCCAGCTTTCAGAATGTCAATGTAGCGCTCAGGCAAATCGTAACTTGCCGTACAATCAACAAAAATAGGATTAAGAGGCTTTGTATCGCGGACAAATTCAAGAATGCGGTCAAGGTCTGTCTTTTCACCGTCTTTCTTTACCTGTTCACGCCAGTCTTTCAAATCGATGCCATGAGCATTGAAAATCATGCCGTCTATATTGGCAATTGCCATGACGCGGATATCGATACCCTGTGCCAACAGAGACTTCTGCTGTTCACAAATCTGGTCAATCATGGTACCGCCGATAGTTCCAGCTCCAAATGCATATACCTGAATAGTCTGAACGGTGTTAAAGAAGAACTTATGCACGATGCGGACAGCAGTATCACCATCAGAAGCCTTTATGACAGCAGAAATTGAGCGTTCTCCAGCTCCCTGTGCAATAGCAAGAATGTTAATGTCGCGAGAAGCAATGGCATTAAAGAATGTGCCTGCCACACCGCGCTTTTCCTTCATTGCATCGCCAATAATGGAAACAATAGCACAGTCAGGGCGAACATCAATCTGATTAATAAGTTTTCCTGCAATTTCCAGGGCAAATTCATTTTTAAGGACATCCTGCACGCAGTTTGCAAATTCCTTTCGGACGCAGAATGAAAGCGTATATTCAGAAGAAGACTGAGTAATAAGCAGAATGGAAATGCCAGCATTGCTTACGGCAGAGAAAATGCGCGTTGCCATTCCCTTGCGTCCCTTCATGCCGGAACCGCTTACAGAGACCATGGCACAGTCTTTCAGGCAGCTGATGCCGCGTACAGGACCAGCCTTCTTTTCACTTTCAAAAGGACCGCTCCCAATGCGAGTACCGCGTGCAGAAGGATTATGACTGTTCAAGCTCCATGCTTCAATATCCTTTGCTGCCAAAGGAGCAAGCGTCTTAGGATGAAGGACTTTGCTTCCGAAGAATGACAATTCCATGGCTTCTTCGTAACTCATATCCTGAACAAGCACGGCATCTTTTACAATGCGTGGATCGGCAGAATAAATGCCGTCAACATCAGTCCAGAATTCAACTTTCTTTGAACCAAGGGAAGCTCCTACAACAGCAGCAGAAAAGTCACTGCCGTTGCGTCCAAGAAGCCCCATGACAGGTTTTGCACCAGTACCGCCAATCCAAGAACAGATAAAGCCTGGAAACAGCAGAATCTGCGCAGAATGACCTGTACCTTCCCTGTACTGGGCAAAAGCTTCTGCACAACGGGAATAGTCAGGATCACCCTCTTTCTGTGAACCAGTCGTATAGATGAACTTGCGGGAATCAAGCAGGAGCACGCTCTGTTTTTTTGCAAGAAGAACAGCTTCTACAATAGGGGCACACATCAGTTCACCCATTCCCATGATGCGACAGTGCACGCTTTTAGGACATTCCCCAAAGGACACAAGACCGGAAAGCAACTTTTCCAGTTCTTTTAAATTTGGATCTATTTTGGAAATAACCGTTTCACGGTCAAATTCAGCAACACTTGCCTTGATTTCTGAACAAATGTCATAATGTATATTCTTAATCTGCGTTACATAGTTTTCAGCAGAACCGCCTGCAACACACCCGTCAATAGCCTCCTGCAGCTTGTTTGAAACTCCTGCTACAGCACTGACAACAACAGAAATGCGGTCTGTAGAGGCACGTCCAATCATAATGTCAACACTGTTCAGAATGCGACGGGCAGAACCCATACTTGTTCCACCAAATTTAAGTGTAATCATATACATCCTCTTGTACTTATACTAATTTTTATTCAGATAAAATAATGAAACAGTATAGCAGTTTCAAGAAATTATAGCAACTGCATAGAAACAGAAGAGATCGTTTCAGAAAAATGAGTCGATATGGGTGAAAACTCTTTTTCGAATAGCCTTTAACTCAATTTCAACAATGCAGCACCATGAGATTCTACATTCATGCTCAAAAGAGCATTTCCCGCAAGGGGAAACATGTCGGATTTATCCCACAGATTGCGTACTTGATACGTGTTGTCCGGGCGAATGCCGTCAATGTCGGACAGCCGTACAGAGACATCGCTGTCTTTTTCAGACAGGTTGAACAGGGCCACGTACACCTGCATACCGGCTGCCG
>JAFVDR010000195.1 GCA_017476165.1 Treponema sp.
GAATAGTATGCCTTAGCATTTAAATTTGTTCATTTCACCCTTAAGGCTTCGTATTGCATCGACACTGGCACTGACACTTGCCTTTGCCTTGCGTGCAGCAGAAGAAATGGTTGCCGCCTTGTCGGCCATGTCGCTCATGCTGGCACTGACCGTTTCTGCCATGCTTGCAAGGCTGTCCATTTCCGCCGAAACCTGCTGGCTTCCTTCCAGCATCTTGCCGGAACCAGTCTTGACATCCGTCGTGATTGCATTGATGTGCTTCATGGCATCGAGAATCTGCTGACCGTCTTCATTCTGCTGCTGCATGGCATCATCAATGACCCGTTCCTGCTCACCAACTGTTTTTGTAAGCGAGAAAATCCTGTTGAACTGCTCCTGCACTTCGTTGCTTGACTTTGACACTTCGTTGATTGAGTTGTAGACATCCTTAAGAGACTGCTGCATCCTTGCACCCTGCGAAGAAGACTCTTCTGCAAGCTTTCTGATTTCATCAGCAACAACACTGAATCCCTGTCCGCTCGCTCCTGCATGGGCAGCTTCTATTGCAGCATTCATGGCAAGCAAGTTTGTCTGGCTCGCAATGTTCTTTATGACGGCAGACGCTTCCGAAAGGTTCTTTGACTTGTCCTGAATATCCTTTGAAAGTTCTACCGTCCTGTTAATCAGTGACATGCCGTCTTCGGAAGCCTTTTCCAAAGCTTCCATGGAAACCTTGTTCGTTGCAAGAATCTGCGTTACAGAGGCGATATTTGCCGTCATCTGTTCAATGGAATTTGAAGACTGGGCAACACTTTCTGCCTGCATATCAATGTTGCTGCTCAGGATCGTGATGTTCTTTACAATCTGGTCAACGACGGCCTTTGCTTCGGTAACGCCGGATGCGTGGCCAATCATTTGTTCCTGAACGGCACCGATGCTTCCCGTAATATCATTGACAGCCATGTCCGTTTCGTGCATGGAACTGTCAAGCTCAGAACCAATCTGCTCCATCTTTCTGCTCGTCGCCTTGGCACTGTTGATTGAAGAACCGATTTTTTCCATCGTCCTGTTAAAGCTCTGGCACATGGCCCCAATTTCATTGTCTTCCGTTACCTTAAGGCGCACGGTAAGGTCTCCGTCTCCTTCGCTTATGTTCTTCAATGCCTTTTCACTTTCGCTCAGAGGCTTTGTAAGGCGAGACACAATAATGTATGTAAGGACGGCAACAAGGATAATCTGAATGACGAATGCACAAATGACCGTCCACAAAGCCGAAACAGCATTTTTCTGCATGGCAGAAACACTTGTCTTGGAAACAAGATACCAGGCGGAATCAGTCCTGTCTGGATGAATGCGGGCAATTACAGTGAAAAGACGGTTATTGCCTTTGCCGGCAATGAACGACACGGATTCTTCCTGTGCATACTCATCAGAAAACCACTTGCCATATTCGGAGTCCGTAAAAAGGGCACTTTTCTGACCGACAGAAGAGCCATCAGTTGCACCCATGACAGCTCCCGAAGAACTCAGAAACTGAGTCTGGGTTGTTTCATAGATGGAACTGCCATCGAGCAAGTCTTCTATATTGGAAAGAACAATATCCACTCCTGCCAATCCCACCGTCTGGCTTATTGAGTTTATGATGGCAACATACGCCTGAGCAGAAAGCACCCGCTCTCCATCAATGGACACAAAGGAAGGATTCGTAATGGTTGCCGGACAGTCCTTTATCTTTTCCTGATCATCAACAACGGGAAGTCCCGTTGTACTGTCATTCTTAATGCGTCCGTCACTGTCTTTTATGTAATGAATGCGGAACTGTCCAGTCGGGTTTGTTTCGGGATCTGCATCAAACGCATCCCTATGGTCAAAAAGAGAGGGCAACCAAATTGCCCATACAGATTTTGCTGTGGTATTGTTTACAAAGGAACGAATTTCCTGTTCGCACACAGTACGGCGCATATCATCAGGGATAGTCCATGAAGCACCAAGCATTCCGCCTATTGCCTCTACGGAATTGACAGTTTCCATCATTTCTTTTTCAACAGAATTGGCTTTTTTTTTCTGTAAGCGCCCTGATTATCTCTTCTGCCTGTTCAGTGTTCATCTTGAACACGGTTCGCCCGATGATGAACGTCATTATAATCGAAATGCAAAGCATTCCGATTCCAATCATCAACAAAAAACTCCCCTTGATAGACCTCAAATTACTAGCAGAACTCATAAAAATATTATAAATAGTGTTCGAAGGCTCGTCAATAAAAAAGCGTGTCTATCATGAAAAAACTTGTCTGGTTTCAATTCCTGCAATATAATGAAAAGACTTACATTCAATCTAAGGAGAATACCATGAACAAATACGCAGGAACACAAACAGAAAAAAACTTACAGGCCGCCTTTGCAGGAGAATCAAAAGCACGCAACATGTATACATACTTTTCACAGGTTGCTCAAAAAGAAGGCAATGACAAAATAGCAAAAGTCTTTGAAAAGACAGCCCTCAACGAAGAAAACCACGCAAAAATCTGGTTTAAGGAACTCGAAGGCATTGCAGACTCACGTACAAACTTGGAGACTGCTGCAAATGGCGAAAACTACGAATGGACGGACATGTATGCAGGTTTTGCAGAAACAGCCGAAAAAGAAGGATTTGCAGA
>JAFVDR010000196.1 GCA_017476165.1 Treponema sp.
TCCTGAAAGCGACATTCTTACCATTAATTACGAGCTTGCACAGGCAGACTTGGACACCATCGTAAAGCGTCAGGAAAAAGTAACGAAAGCAATCCGTGCCATGGGCAAGGAAGAAGAAAAGAAATATGCCCACTACACCAGTGCAGTTGAAAAAATCAAACCTCTCCTGCAGGAAGGAAAAGGCGCACGTCTTGCAGACCTGACAGACGATGAAAAGGAAGCCATCTACGACTTGCACCTGCTCACCGTAAAACCGCAGCTTTTCGTATGCAACATAGACGAAGACACCATCGAAAGCGGCACCAACAAGTATGTTGAGGCAGTAAGAAAGATTGCCGACGAAGAAAAGTCAGAAGTCATCGTTATCTGTGGAAAATTTGAGGCAGACTTGGCAGAGATTACAGACGACAACGACCGCAAGGAATTCATGGAAAGCGTCGGCCTTAAAGAAAGCGGTCTTACCGTCCTTGCCCGCCAGGTATACCATCTTATGGGATTGCGTACATTCTTTACTGGCGGTGCTGATGAATGCCGTGCATGGACAATTCACGCAGGAGACAAGGCTCCTCAGGCTGCAGGCGTAATCCACACGGACTTTGAAAAAGGATTTATCAAGGCAGAGGCTTACACGGTAGACGATTTGCGCCAGTACGGCACAGAAGCCAAGATAAAGGAAGCCGGCAAGTACCGTCAGGAAGGAAAAGATTACGTTGTACAGGACGGCGATGTACTTTTCTTTAAGTTCAATGTAACAAAATAAAGCATATACAAATACAGTACGGTTTTATACTCACGAAATATGCCCGTTCTTATTGAATAAGGACAGGCATATTTTGCAATAATCTAGAAGACTCTCTTTATTGCACATAAGATTTAGTCTCTCCAATTTTAGCAGAATTCCATACAAAATCTAGCATTGTAATGTCATCTGCCTGTTCAGAATTTCCTGCAAAAAAGTCTATTTTCTTCCTCATCTCTTTGAGTGTATCTGGAGCAGAAAGCGATTCAGTTTTCTTTATTTCCTGCAAAAGACGTGATTCCCCAAAAAGTTCGTTTTTACTGTTTGTAGCCTCAGTCACACCATCAGAGTAAATGAAAATGCAGTCTCCCTTTGAAAGAGTAACTGAATGCTCCTCATAAGAAAAATCTTCCATGCCTCCAAGGATAAAATTAGGCTTTGTCCTAAGATAAGAAAACTCTCCATTCTGAAATAAAACTGGGTACGGATGTCCTGCATTCACAAAGCGAAGCTCTCCTGTGCTAAAGCAGAGAATGCCAAGCCAGCAGGTGACAAAAAGCCCCGAATCATTTCCCTTGCACAAATGGTTGTTTGCCCTGTCAAAAATTTCCTTTGGAGAAAGTCCAAGAAGTGCGTACAAGTCGAGCAGAACTTTGCATTTTCCCATGAAGAGTGCTGCTGGCACTCCCTTACCAGAAACATCGCCTACAGTCATCATTAAGTGGTCTTCGTCTAAAAGCAAGTAGTCGTAAAGGTCGCCCCCAACTTCCTTTGCAGGAGACATTGTGGCAAAAAGATCAAAGTCCTTTCTCTTCGGAAACGGCGGATAATCCTTGTTAAGCATGTCGCTTTGGATTTTCGCTGCAACAGTCAGATCTGCACTAATCCGCTCCTTTTCGGCAGTAATAGCCTTGATGTCCTCAATGTAGCCGAGTGTGTTTTTTTCCATTGTATCTATGGCCTGTGCAAGTTCCTGAATCTCATCGTTTGTCTTGATTTTTCCGAGCGATTCATCATCGGTATAGGTGCGAGAAGTGAAAGCCTGAATATTTTTGCGGATTAAAAGCAGAGGATCAATGAGGTTTTTATGAACATAGCGATAGTTTAGCTGGCTGAACAATACGAGCAGGATAAGGGCGATAAGGCTCATGTTTAAAATAAAGCGATGGATTGTGGATGTAATAACCTTCATGTTTGTATCAACAAAAAGGAGTGCGACAACTTTTCCAGTACTGTCTTTTATGGGAAGGCAACTTGAAGTAAGATAGCCGTACTGGGAGTGGCGAACCAAGTAGCTTTCAGGACGTTCACCAGTTTTATATGCATTCCATATTTCATCGAAGGAAGCTACTATAGGGTCAACAAAACCGATGTTACTTCCCGAATCATAGACATATTTCATCGTCCTATCCTCGTAGGGAACTGCAATGTAAATGTAGGCTGCGTTTGAGCTGACCTGAATGTCTATAAGATAGTCTGACATCTTGTCATAGTATTCATCCGCTTCCCATGTTCGCACATACTGAGCAATTTTGTCATGGTCAATCTGTTTTAAAATTATGTTCGAGACGGCATAGCCTCGCTCGTTATAGATTTTCTGTACAGCCCTGTCAAAGATTAAAGATCCGCCGAGACATACAAATGCATTGGTCAGAATTGCGAATACTATAATTGACATGAGTGATTTTTGATTTATTCCCCATTTAAAAGCCTTTCCTTTCATAAAAATCTCTTTGTTTCTGCTGCAATCTGTATAGGGAACCTTTAAAAACTTCAGTTTTTAGAGGTTCCTATAATTTTATCCTAAAAAGATTTCTTAACGATAATTTCCACTTTCCTTCCTTCAACACCTACAACAACATCATCTGCAATGTTTGCAATGATTGATTTTTCAAGTTCATCCCATTTCTCATTTTTTTCGGATTTTGCCTTTATGCGGTAGTTTTCAAGAGACCATGCTGGAACCATAAAATTAGGATTTGTTCCCATGCCATCAAGATAAAAATCATTTATAAGTGGAAAATCTGCAGAGTTTCTTTCATAGTCAATAATCATAAATGTTGCGGCAAGCCGTATTTTTGACATAATTCCTGAAGCTGCCGCGTTTTTTCCAGACGAAGACACAGAAAGCAATTCATCCCGTTGCTCAGTTGTTATTGCTTCATTTGGGGTAAGAACAGTGTGAAGCTCAAAAGACTTTCCATTCTGTTCAATCCAGAATTCACCACTCGAAAAAGCAAGGAGAGAAGGAAGCATTTCCACTAGTTCCTCAGCTAAAAGCCGCAGATGCATTGATTGCTTGCTATTAAGCTTTGTTTTTTCAGCAATTTCTTCTGCTGACTCAAGAATCCTTTGCAACGAGAGATCATCCTTTGAAATTTTCCACACACAGTTTTCCTTCAATTCCATTTTCTCAACCCCCTATTTAATATTCAGAATATTCCTAAACCCTGTTACGTCAAAAATTTCAAGCAGTATATCCTTCACATTTGTAATCGTCATGCCACCTTTTTTTGTAAACGACTTGTGTGCTGCAAACAAAACACGCAAGCCAGCAGATGAGATGTATTCAAGATCCTTGCAGTTAACCTCCAACGAATGAGCTTCTCCAAGCAACTGAATTTCCTTTTCTAGGTCTGGTGCAGTTATAGTATCAAGGCGTCCTTCTATGTTGAGCGTGACACATGTTCCATTCTGATTCTTTGTAATAGTCATAAGATCCTCCATAAACTTCGAAAAACTGCAAAAGGATATTTTTTCGAAGTTCTTTGAAATTATATCACAGTATCAGGGATTTTTCATTTTTTTTTGATGCCGACGCCATAAATGGTCTTCCAGTCATTTTTCATGGAGATGGGGATCCATCCGTTTGCAGCACAGTCCGATCGCATCTTGTCGGCTTTGGTTATATTGCCGTACTCACGCTCAATGTCGTCGCAACAGAGCATAAAGCCAAGCGA
>JAFVDR010000197.1 GCA_017476165.1 Treponema sp.
CGGTTTCGCAGGGATGGAAGAACGGCTCAAACCTGTTGGGGGTGAGCTTGATGCAGGAATAAGTGCAGAAGGCGGATTTCAGCTGGACATAAAGATACCGCTTGTGCAGATTCTAATGGAGGAACATGAATAAAATGAATCTTCTGCTGGTTGATGATCAGCGTATGTTTGCAGAAAGCTTGAAAATCTATCTTACAAATTATGCCGAAGAAGTGGACATCATAGGCATCTGTGCAAATGGCAAGGAAGCCTGCGATTTTGTTGACGGTAAGGAACCGGACATCGTTCTTATGGACGTACACATGCCAGTGATGGATGGTGTGGAAGCTGTTGCAAAAATAAAGGCAAAGCACCCGTCCGTAAAGATAATTATGCTTTCCACGTATGATGAAGATGAGTCTGTGCGTTCCGCCCTCATCAACGGAGCCTCTGGATACCTTCTGAAAGATATTTCGCCAACGGAACTGATAGTTTCCATTCGTGCCCTTAACTCGGGCATGATACAGATTTCACCGAGCATTGCAAAAAAACTGATTCAAAGCACGTATGTAGAAAAAAAGCCTGAATCGCCTGACAGCAAAATGGATGATACGTTTCCGTGGTTTGATACTCTTACCGAGCGGGAACGTGAAATTTTTGCATTGCTTGCAACGGGAAAAGACAACCAGCAGATTTCTGAAGAATTGGGAATTTCGCCCCAAACGGTGCGCAATAGGGTAAGTACGATATATTCAAAGCTTGAAGTAAAAGACCGCTTTGAAATTATTCAGCTGGCAAACAAGCTTCATTAAAGGACATGCTCCAAAATGGCTGCACCGTCGGAGGTTTGACGGTACAGCCAAGGGAGGGAGGATTTTCTATTTAATTGAACCAGTGATGCCCTCTACAAAGCGTTTCTGCTGAGTAAAGAACAGAATTATGGTTGGCAATGTCATGATTGATACGGCAAGCATCAGCATTCCGTAATCCGTTACATAGCCTGCCGTCAGGTTTGTCACGAACAGTGGCATTGTCCTCATGCTGTTGGTCTGCATGACAATTAACGGCCACAGATAGTTGTTCCATCCGTTCATGAATGTAACAATTGCTGCTGCTGCAAACGTCGGAGACATGATTGGCATGTATACGCGGAAATAGATTCCTACTTCGCTCAATCCGTCTACACGGGCTGCCTGTATTGTTTCCAACGGGAATGCCTGTGAGTTCTGTCTGAAAAAGAAAATCAGGAATGCCGTAGAAATTGACGGCAGTACAAAACCCATCGTCGTGTTCAAAAGATGTGCAGAACTGAACATCTTGAACAAAGGTATCATCGTAGATGCAAACGGAATCATCATTGACAAAAGCAAGATATTCATGAGCAAATCCTTTTTCTTGTCCCTGTAGATCTGAAAACCATATCCAGCAAGGGAGCAGACAAGGATGCTCAGCAACGTCTGTATCGTTGTTGTTCTCAAAGAATTCCACAGTGACCGCCAAAGGCTTACCGTTGGTGTCGTCAGCAGGTTCTTGAAGTTCTGGAAGATGTATGTCCCTGGAATCATTCTGCCTGCAATGACATCTGTACTCTTGTTTGTTGCAGACACGAGCATAAAGTAAAATGGAAAGATTGAGAGCGCACATACTATGATGATGAACACATATTCGTATATTGGTGCATCGTTCAGTGTTTTTTTAGTTTTCATTTTTATCTCCTATTTTGAGCTGCAGGAATGAAAGCAGTGCAACCATAATAAGGATTATGTATGAGATAGCCGCCGCATATCCAAACTGTGGATTGTTGAGGAATGAAAGGTTGTATATGTACTGGGATATTGTTATGGTCTCGTTTCCTGGACCACCTCCCGTAAGGTTTCTTACTTCATCAAAAAGCTGGAGCGTACCGTTTATGGACATGATTGATGTCAGCAATACAACTGGACGGAGTAGGGGAAGCGTAAGCTTCATGAACTGCTGCACGGTAGATGCACCGTCAATTCTTGCTGCTTCGTAAATGCTTGAATCTATGTTCTGCAGGCCTGCAAGGAAGAATACCGTATTGTATCCTGTCCACCGCCATGTAATACAGATGATTATGATTATTTTTGCCCACAGCGGATCTGTCAGCCAGTTTTTAGGTGTGTCTAAAAGTCCCATTGCAACGCACCAGTGGTTTATGATGCCATCCATGCCAAATATGGACTTAAAGATCAATGCAGACGAAACAAGGGCTGTTGCGCATGGCAAAAATACCATTGTCCTGAACAGGCCTCGGAATTTCAGTCTGGTGTCGTTTAGGATTGAGGCAAGCACGATCGCCATAAAAAGCATTATCGGCACCTGAAAAATTAGATAGATGAAAACATTGCGGACGGAATACAGGAAGCGTTCATCCTGAAGCAACCGCATGTAGTTTCTGAGTCCAGTAAAGCGCAAATTGTTTGCAACTCCCGACTGGAGGGAAAGAAAGAATGCCCGAATCATCGGGAAAAAATTAAGTACGAATATAAGAACCGCAGCAGGCATTACAAAGCACCAGCCAGCCCTGCTGTATTTCGATTCCAGTGATATTTTTTTTGCCATTTGACAGTCCTTAAAGCGGCGGCCAAATTGTTCGCTTCTGACCGCCTGATTATGGTTGGAAATTCGACTCGTTCGGAAACCCTGCTGGGATTCCGCTTGCGATGATTGAAGCCGCCTTAAGGCAGCTTCAAACTCGCCAACTTTCAGAATGTTTCTTTTTGAAACTTTATTCTCCCATTATGAACTTAACGTTCTTTTCTGCCTTTGCAAGGGCATCTTCTACGCTAGAACCCTTAAGGATGTCAGCAACAGCAACACCTACTTCTGCACGTGCTTCGTAGTTGTAAATGCCGTACTTTACGCGAGGGATGTCGTTTGAATATTCAAGGAAGTCCTTGTAGATTGTCTGTCCGCCAAAGAAAGGATTTCCCTTTTCGTATGCTGCAGAACTTGCGGCAGGCAACCATGTTGCAATTGCTCCAGAAGAAGGAAGGATTGTTTCGTACAGTTCTTTGCTGCCTGCAAATGTCTTGTTGAGGAAGTCTGCTGCTACGTCCTGATTCTTTGAGCTTGCCATGATCATCCATGATGAACCACCCTGGCTTGAGCTGTTCTTTGCACCGGAAACAGTAAGGCGTGGTGTGTTTGTGATTGCCCATTTGCCAGCCTGGTCTGACTGTGCAGAAATGATTCCTACCATCCAGCTACCATCGATTGATGAAGCTACCTGTCCGTTGTTTACAGATGCAACGAATGCATTCCAGTCAGGAACAGCAAGACATGTACCGTCTGCAACCATGTCAGCATAAATCTTGAGACCTTCGATGAGAGCTGGGTTCTTTGCAATGTTTGCATTTCCCTTTTCATCAAAGAACCATGTTCCTGCACTCTGGAGAGCAACCATTACGAAGTCAGGATCATTGCCTACATAAGAAATCATGTACTTGCCTGTCTTCTGCTTTACAATCTTACCAAGTTCATGGAAACGTTCCCATGTAATGTCCTTAAAGTCGCTTACAGAAAGACCTGCTTCCTGAATGATGTCTGTTCTCAGGAATGTTGCTGTAACACCATTGTCAAAAGGTACTGAATAGTTCTTTCCGTTTACGTTGCCGAATACTACCTTGAACTGTGCAAACTGTGAAAGGTCAACTTTTCCGTCGAGAGGCAGGAATGCATTTGGATAGCTTGATACGTTCTTGAGGATTGCATTGTCCTGACAAAGAATGATGTCTGGCAGTGATGATGTGTCGTTTGCAGACAGTGAAGCGATGAGCTTCTGCTGAAGGTCTTCCCATGGTGTTTCTACAATGTCAATCGTTACGTTAGGCTTTTCCCTGTTGTATATTTTTGCAGCTTCTTTCATTGCATAGATGTTGAAACCTGGATCCCAGCACCAAACGGTGAGTTTTGTAGGTGAATTTGGATCTGCCTTTGGTGCAGAAGCTGTTTCTTCTTTCTTGCCACAGCTCATGAAACTTGCTGTAATTCCGGCTGCAAGAAGTGCCGTAAGAACAAAACGTGAAAGTCTTTTCATAAAATATATCCTCCTGTAATAGGCTTTTGAAAGAAAAGCCTTTACTTATCATGGTTTTATTATAAATCACTTTTTTTATTGCGAAAGAGATAAAAATACTAGTACAAAAATACTTGTTGCCCCCGAAAATCGCTTTGTACGGGCACAACAGCTAGCATTTTTTTTAGCCTTTTGGTATAATTGATAACATATTTTAATTGTAAAGGAGGATGCTATGGGAGATGGCAGTAGTAGTGGCTCGTATCCGGGTAATGAACAAAGTGCTGCCACAATCACACCCTGACCGTAGCAGCCTGTTTCGTTCCCCTGTCTGGATACACGCTTTACCATGTTGTTGATGCTCCATTTCTCATTGTACATACCAGATGGCAGAGTTTACCGTAAAAATAGAAAGCCTCATTCACACGTTTCTTGAAGAAAAAAAATATTCTACTATAAAGGACATGGTTTCCACTATGGCAACGGGTGACATTGCCGCATTGTTTGAGCGTGTCGAAGAAAAGCAGATTCCCGTACTGTTCCGGCTGCTCCCCAAGGACAAGGCTGCAGATGTCTTTGTCGAAATGGACAATGACTTTCAGGAACTGCTCATAAAAGGTTTTTCCGATTCCGAGTTGAAAGCAATCCTCGATGAACTGTATGCATCGGATACGACAGACCTTGTAGAGGAAATGCCTGCCAATGTGGTTGAACGCATTCTTAAGCAGATAAGCCCAGACATGCGCAATGATGTAAACCAATTGCTGCAGTATCCTGAAAATTCTGCCGGTTCCATCATGAGCACGGAATATGTTGCACTCAGGCTCGGTACAACCGTTGGACAGGCAATCAATCTGATTCGCCGCAGCGGTGTTGACAACAAATCGTTCTACACCTGTTACGTTACCAAAAACAAAAAGCTTATTGGTCGCCTGTCCGTAAAGGACTTGCTGCTTGCCAAGGATGATTCAATCCTTATAGATGACCTTATGAAGAGTAACGGCATCATCTATGTACGCACCCATGATGATAAGGAAGAGGTGTCAAAGCTTCTTTCAAAGTATAATTTTTATGCCCTGCCGGTGGTAGATGGCGAAGATCGCATTGTGGGAATCATTTCGTTTGACGATGCCATTGAGGTTATGGAAGATGAAGCAACGGAAGACATTGAGATAATGGGAGGTATGGTACCTTCTGAAAAAACGTATCTGCGCTCTACGCCTCTGGATTTGTTCCGGCACCGCATTGTCTGGCTCCTTTTGCTGATGGTAAGTGCAACCTTTACGGGCATGATAATTACGGGTTTTGAAAGTGCCCTTGCCGTGCAGGTTGTGCTTACGGCATTCATTCCCATGCTCATGGATACGGGCGGAAACTCTGGTTCACAGTCTTCGGTCACCATAATTCGCGCACTTTCGCTGGAGGAAGTGAGCTTTGGAGACTTGCCGCTTGTCATTTGGAAGGAAATTCGAACTGCCCTGCTGTGTGGCATTGCACTTGCAAGTGCCTGCTTTGTAAAGATAATGCTTGTAGACAGGTTCTTGCTTGCAAATACTGACGTTACGCTTGCCGTGGCTTTGGTTGTGTGCATGACAATGGTTCTGACTGTCCTTGTCGCAAAGCTGATAGGATGTACACTGCCGCTTTGTGCAAAAAAGCTGGGGCTTGATCCTGCCGTCATGGCAAGTCCGTTCATTACAACAATTGTCGATGCCGTAAGTCTTTTGGTCTACTTTGGCATTGCACGGACATTGTTGTTCTGAAATGTGGAGCAAATCGGCCGTATTTGAGAATCGGCCGTATTTGGTGGACGAAATCGCAGGTTTGTGGTACAGTATCGAAATGCTATCTGTGTTCTTTGAAATCTACAAATATCGGCAGATGATTTTTTCTCTGGTTCATAAAGAACTGAGGGGAAAATACAAAGGGGCAGTTCTTGGCTTTTTCTGGACATTCCTCAATCCTCTCCTTCAGCTTTTTGTTTACACTTTCGTTTTTTTCTGTCATCATGAAGCAACAGATAGAAAACTATTACCTTTTTCTGTTTGTTGCCCTTATCCCTTGGATTTTTATCAGTACCAGCGTCTCTGCAGGCGCAAGCTGCGTGTTCGTGTATGGAGATTTGGTCAAAAAGATTTATTTTCCCCGAGAGGTAATGCCGATTGCATTTGTTACTAGTCAGTTTGTAAACATGTGCTATAGCTTTATTGTCATCTTTGCGGTGATTAATGTACCCGCTACGGTTTCTATTTTCTTGCATTGCTGCATCTGCCTGTCATAATGCTTGTAGAATATTTCCTTGAATTGGGAATTACACTTTTATTTTCTTCCATTACAGTTTACTTTCGCGATATTGCCCACATCCTTGGCATCCTTACCATGGCGTGGCAGTTTTTGACTCCTGTCATGTATCCTTCGTCAAGAGTTCCCGAAAAATATCTGCCAATCTGGAATCTTAATCCTATGGTTTCTATAATTGACGTGTACCGTGACATCCTGTACTTTAAGCGGATTCCGAATGTAACGACTCTTGGCACGGCAATGGCAATGGGGTGCTTTTTTGGTTTTAGGTGAATTTGTTTTTCACAAATTGCCAACAAGAATTGCAAATGCCGGAACCCTTTTCATTCATGACTTTTTTCGATGGTCCTACAGTCATTCCCACATCCTTAAGTTTTGCGACACGAAACCCTAAGGTTTTGCGACACGAAACCCTAAGGTTTTACGACACGAAACCTTAAGGTTTTACGACTCCTAAAATGACAGTATTGAAAAGACTTGATTTTTTGTTATGAGGTGACACGTTACTTTTGGCAGTCGCGCTACTATCATAGTATTATGGACACGGAGTTCCTTCTGAAAGGTTCAGTATGACAGGGGTGCAAGTGAAAGCCTGAGGGCTTTTTTTACTACGTGCAGGATGACAGGGGCGAATCAGATTTTATGCGGAGGATAGCAGTCGATGTTTTATAATGAAGCGTCAAGATTTGTAGTTCTGTGTTCACGAATGTCAGCTTTTGCAATAATATAGACCATCTGTTCAAAACAGTTTATACTGAATACATGGATGAGCGCTTTCTGCCGATCGGCATTCAGGATTTTGAAAAACTCAGAAAAGGCGGCTACGTGTATGTGGACAAAACAAAATATGTCTATGAACTTGCACGGCTCAGCACTCCGTTTTTTTTGAGCCGCCCACGCCGCTTTGGAAAAAGCCTTTTGCTTTCAACATTCGAGGCATTTTTTCTTGGAAAAAAAGAGCTGTTCAGCGATCTGTACATTTCTGAGAAAGAAAAGGACTGGACTGAATGGCCAGTTATTAAAATCAGTTTTGGGGGCGACAGTTATCCAGATCTGGAAAGCTTGAAATCAACGCTTAATTTAATTCTCTCCGAATACGAAAAAAAATATAATGTTGAAGTTACCGATCTTCGCTCTGCGCCAAGACTGAAAAAACTCATTCATGCCATTAACGAACAGACAGGAAAACAGGCTGTAATCCTCATAGACGAATACGACAAGCCGATTCTTGACGCTCTCTACACTGATTTTGAGGAGCAGAACCGACAGGAACTCCGAAGCTTCTACAGCCCGCTTAAGGACTGCGACAAGTACATCCGCTTCCTGTTCATTACAGGAATCACCAAGGTGAGCCACGTAAACATTTTCAGTGGATTGAACCAGCTGAATGACATCAGCCTGGACAGTGCCTTTTCTTCGTTGTGCGGAATTTCCGAAACGGAACTGGAACAGTATTTTGAACCTGAAATAAAAAATCTTGCGGCCGATTTGAATTGGTCAGTGGCGAAAACCAAGGAAAAACTTGCCGTGATGTATGACGGATACCATTTTTCGCAAGATGCAGAAGGTGTGTACAATCCGTTCTGTCTTTTGAAATGCCTTGGAGCAAAAAGATTCGGCTCATTTTGGTTTGAAAGCGGAACACCGTCATTCCTCGTGAAGACTTTGCAGAACCAGCCCATCTTTTTGGCAAACCTGGTAAACGGGCGCAAGGTAAAGGAAGACCAGTTCAAAAATTACGATCCCGACTCGAAAAACATGCTGCCCGTGGTCTACCAAAGCGGATATCTTACGATAAAAGATTATAACCCTGAGCGGAATGTCTACACGCTTGATTTTCCGAACGAGGAAATAAAATACGGATTTCTCAACGTTCTCCTGAAAAAATTCGTGACTGTTCCCGATGATGATTTGGGGCTTGCCATCGACAATCTGTGCGATGCACTTGAATCGCACGACATCGACCATGCACTTGCCATAATAAAATCTGCGATTGCAGATTTACCTACAATCGTAAAAAAGGACATGTGCGAAAACTGTTACGAATCAGTGACGCACTTGATGTTCCGCATGACAGGCTATAACGTTGTATCGGAACTGCAGAATGTGGCAGGCCGAAGCGATGTGGTTGTCACAGTCAAAGATTCAGTCTTTATCTTTGAGCTAAAAATGGACAAAGGACAGGACTTTGAAAAAGTCGCGGAATCTGCCCTCATTCAGATTGACGCAAATGGGTATTCCGAAAGATTTGCCGCAGGCGGAAAGCAGATGTACAAGATAGGCGTAGTTTTTTCAAGCGACGGCAAAGGAATCGTCGGATGGAAGGTAAAGGGCAACTCAAAAAAATCACCTTCGTGATTTTGCGGAATGTCCTACGGTGTTTGCTACATTGTCTTATTCAAAATCTTCTTTGATTACATTCCATGCAGCATCCATGCTGAAATTTTCTTTTACAAAGTCTATAGAAGACTTGCTCATTTTTTCAAGTTGGTTCTTGTCTTCGTACAGATTCAAAATAGTGTTTGCAAACTCTTCTTCGGTGTCTTGTATCATGGCAATTTTATCTATGCCATTGATGCCTTCTGCTCCGATGCTTGTTGTTACAACAGGAACTCCGTTATAAATGGCTTCTAAAACCTTTCCTTTTACACCTGCTCAATAACGCAGAGGAACTACGACAATGCGGCAGCTTGCATACAGCTCCTTCAATTCCGATTCAGATACAAAGCCCTTGACCACAACTCAGTTTCCGTCTAGCATCGTTATTTCGTGCTGGGCATTTGAGCCTGCAATGTAGAACTGTATCGAGCTGTTTCTTTTCCGAATTAGTGGAAAAATAATTATTATCAATTGATTTAATAGTGTATCATAAATATTTTTTAATGTATAGTTTTTTTTGAAACCGCTAAATGCTACCGCCTTGAGAAGTTTCCTTATCTTATTGACTAAGTTTTACAGTAATGGTAGTATTAGAGTATGATGAATACCGTCCGTTGGGCATTGAAAATCAATTCTACCACGCTGGCTTACCTTTATTATGGTTGCCATTGGTTCTCTTGTCTGCGGAATTCACGCTAAGTTTTGGTGTGTTGTGTGTTTACTAAGTAGGGATACCGTGAACCTTCCGTAAGGAAGGTTCTTTTTTTTGGAGGAAATAAACATGAATGAGGCTATAGAGACCTTAAAGGCTCGTGGTTTTTTTGCACAGTGTACGGATGTTGAAGCTCTGTCTGCACGCATGGATGCAGGTCCTATTACGTTTTATGTAGGCTGTGATCCGACTGGGCCAAGTCTTCATATTGGTCACATGGTTCCGTTTTTTGCATTCCGCCATCTTATAAAATTTGGACATCGCGGTGTCGCCCTGATTGGCGGCGGTACAGGCCGCATTGGTGATCCGAGCGGCAAGACGGAAATGCGCAAAATGCTTGATTATGAGCAGATTGATTCAAATGTAGAGCGCATCAAGGCTCAGTTGGACAAGTTTCTTGGCTTTGACGGTACTCATGCCCTTGCTGCAAACAACAAGGATTGGCTTGAGCACTTGAATTACATTGACTTTTTGCGCGACATTGGTTCTTGTTTTAGCGTCAACAAGATGCTTACATTCGAAGAATACCGTCTGCGCCTTGAACGCGGCCTTTCTTTCATTGAATTCAACTATCAGCTGTTGCAGGCCTACGACTTTTACATGTTGCACCAGAAGTATGACATGATGCTGCAGATTGGTGGTGCTGACCAGTGGGGCAACATTACTGCTGGCGTTGACTTGATTCGCAGAAAGCTTGGCGGTACAACGGAACTGAACAAGCAGCATGAAGTATATGGGCTTACATTTCCGCTCATTATGCGTGCCGATGGCAAGAAAATGGGCAAGTCCGAAAAAGGTGCCATTTTCCTTGATCCAGAACTTACTCCTGTGTATGATTTCTTCCAGTATTGGCGCAATGTTCCTGATGTAGATGTCCGCAAGTTCTTCCTGCTGTTTACATTCCTTGAAATTCCTGAAATTGATGCCATTTGTGCAGGCGACATTAATGCTGCAAAGGAGCGTCTTGCCTACGAAGTTACTGCCGTAATCCACGGTACTGTCGAGGCTGACCGTGCACTTGCAGGTGCCAAGGCTGCATTCAGTGGAGAAGGTGACAAGTCTTCAATGCCGACTGTAGAGCTGAACAAGGCTGACTTTGAAGCCGGCGTTACTGTATGCGACTTGTATTTCAATACAAAGTTGTGTGCCACTAAGTCTGATGCGCGCCGCCTTGTGCAGCAGGGTGGAGCTACCGTAAATGGTAAGCAGATAACCGATGTAAAAGCTGTCATTTCCGCTTCTGATGCAGATTCCGATGGTGAATTTGTTGTTAAGGCTGGAAAAAAGAAGTTTGCACGTGTGGTGCTGAAATAAAACAAGCAGAAGGAAAGGCTATTCTTTTTTAGCCTTTCCTTTTTTTGTGAATGTTTTTTTCAGCAGGTCGGCAATCTTTGCTGCCAGTTTTTTGATGAATGTCCAGATTTTTACAAAGATGTTAGGATTCTGAAGTTTGCGCAACCGTTCATAGCCATCCAAAATTTCATCTTGGGAGAATTCCTTGCGCTGGTTGTTTTCTTCCAGTTCCATTTCCAGCTCTTTTATTTCATCGACATTTGTCAAGACTGTTGCATTTATTGTTTCCCATCCTAATTCCTTTGCTGCAGCAAGCCTTCTGCCACCTGCAATCAGTTCGTGATTTGCATTGACCGTGATGGGGTTCATGAGACCATAGGTGTGCATGCTTTCTTTGAGTGCACGCAAATCGCCCATGTCTTTTCGTATTCGTTTTTTTACTTTCACGTCATTGACTTTTATAAGCATAATTCTCCATGCCCTGAATGTTCTCTTTTTTTACTGCAAGAGCCAGTTTCCTTCGTAATCACTTTCATCGTC
>JAFVDR010000198.1 GCA_017476165.1 Treponema sp.
ACATTCCGTCTTTCTTGAATCCCTTGGAAAGTCGCTTGCGGAAAATGATAGCGGAACATGTCGTTCGAGGAAAAGTTGATGTTTCTATCCGCATCAAGGATACTGGTTCGACGGCAACGATTACGGCAGATCCAAAGGCTGCTGTTTTGTACCGTGATGCAATTGCAGAAATTGCCCGTGCACTCGGTCAGAGCCAAGACGTTCCTTTGAGTCTTATTATTGCACAGGAAGGCGTTCTGAATATAACGCATGAATACGATGTTGAAAGCTATTGGACAAAAATTGAACCTGTCTGTACAGAGGTGCTGAATGACTTTCTTGCAGAAAGAAAGCGCGAGGGAATGAATCTGCAAAAGGATTTGCTTTTAAAGTTGGACAAGCTTGACGAGTGTGCTGCATTTTTCAAGCAGTGGCAGCCTGAAATGGAAAAGCGTTTTAAGGAAAACATTACGGCTCGGTTCAATGAGCTGCTGGGTGACCATGTTGATGAAAATAAAATTCTGGAAGAAACGGCTGCTCTTATGGTAAAATATACTATAAATGAGGAAATTATTCGTTTGCACAGTCATCTTGCTGCCCTTAGAAAAGAGTTTATGGATGATCCTGTTCCTGGAAAGCGAATCGATTTTATTTGCCAGGAAGCCAACAGGGAAATTAACACCATTGGCAGCAAGAATCAGTTTACCGAAGTAGGGGCAATGGTGGTAAATGCAAAAGATGCTCTTGAAAATATTCGCGAACAGTCTAAAAATGTAGAATAGGAGGAATGGCATGGCAGACTATGTAATCAAAGAAGGAAAGCAACTTCGCGTTGCAATTAGTGGAAAGTCGGGCTGTGGCAATACGACGGTAAGCACGCTGCTTGCAAAAAAACTTGGTGTAACGCTCATAAACTATACATTCCGTCAGCTGGCAAAGGAAAAAGGGATGACTCTGGAACAGGTAATTAAAAATGCAAAGACCGATGACCGCTATGACCGGTTTGTAGATACGCATCAGGTTGAACTTGCATTGAAGGAAAGTTGTGTTCTTGGCAGCCGTCTTGCAATTTGGATGTTGAAGGAAGCTGATTTGAAAGTGTATCTTCTTGCAAGCGATGATTTGCGTGCAAGCCGCATTTTGAATAGGGAAGGCGGCAATCTTCAGGACATAAAAAAATTTACAGCCATGAGGGATGGTGAAGATACCCGCAGATATAAAAAGTTGTATGACATTGACAATGATGCGTATGAAGGAATTGCTGACATCATCATTGATACCAGCGAGAATGATCCTGATGCCATTGTTGCAATCATTATGGAAGCATTGGAAAAAAGAGGTTTTTTAAATAAACTCTCTTGACAAAAAAAATCCACTGTGCTATTATTCAACCATTCACGGTGGCATAGTCCAGTCGGTAGAACAACGGACTCATATTCCGTATGTCAGAGGTTCGATCCCTCTTGCCACTACTAAATCCTGCCTTTGTGGCAGGATTTTTTTGTAAATGAATGAATTAAAATTTGCACTAAAAGTAACGTTTCCTATTTTCTTTGCCTATTTGTTTTTGGGAATTGCCTTTGGTATTTTGATGAACGAAGCAGGTTTTTCGTTTTTTACATCCATTTTTTGTTCTGTCTTTATTTATGCCGGTTCATTG
>JAFVDR010000199.1 GCA_017476165.1 Treponema sp.
CAGGTGTCAATGCGGTCATCATTTTTCTTTATACTAAAGAACATCTTTTCATCCGTGCAGTCACCCACAAGAATCACGAAATCGCTGTCCCGTGGCGACACTATGGACAGAAGGGACTTGTACAGGTATGCATCATAGGAACTTTTTTCCTGTGTTTTCCACTCTTCGTATGTTTCAGGTTCCGTCAGGCTCAGTTTAAGGAACGCTTCTCGCTTCATGGATTTAGAGGCGAGCTGGACTTTGTGTGCAGTCGCTGTATGAAAGTAAAAGTCGGCACTGTACACGATGTAACCGTCGTGAGCCAATTTTACAAGCATCGGCTCGTAAATGGCCGTTGTGGCATTTTCGTTGGGAATGAACAGTATCATCCGTTTTTCAGCGGATTGGTCTTTTGTGTTGTCTTTCGGTTCATAATGATGTACGAATGCCGTCTTTGTGTCCATGGGTTTGTCGGGGGTGAAAAATCCCGTTTCAAGGGTACCGGCATAGACGGCCGTTGTTTTAGTGACCCCGTATTTCTTCATGTTCGGAACAACAGGCCTGAAATAAAAGACAAGTGCTCCGGCACCGACTGCCAGCATGATTGAAAGGCATGAACTGATGATGAACGGAATGCCGTAATGGTCAACAATGAGTTTTTCGTTGAGTCGAAGCAGGGCGCGAAAGTTTGACAGAAAGGTAAAGAGTGCAATGAGTGCAATGATGATGTTCTGGAACGACGGTCCGCAGGCAACAATGTTTAGTATTGCCATGAACAGGGCGAGTATCGGCAATGAAGCCATTGAATCGGAGCTTGGATCTTTTATAAGAAAGATTCTGAAGCTTGAAAATGCAATCAGAAACAGGATGGCGAGTTGACAAATGGTCTGCTGAGTCATGCGGCTATTCTATCATACTTTAAAAGAAAATTATAGACTTTTGCAAAGTGCTCTGTTACAATTGTACTATGGCACAGTCAGTAGACGTTTCAAAAGTTCGCAAAGCCATTCAGTCGGGTTTGCCTATTGTTTTAACAACTTATACTTTTCCAGTCGCAGTTGAAGCGTATACAGAAGAATTACTCAGAGTTTTTCTTACCGAAATCAATCAGCCGCAGATGATAGAGACTTTTTCCTATTGCTTTAAGGAACTTGTCTACAATGCAAAGAAAGCAAACACAAAGCGCGTGTATTTTGAAGAGCGGCATCTGGATATCACTAATCCCGAAGACTATGCTAAGGGAATGGAAGATTTTAAGAAAGATACCCTCAAGAATCAGAAATATTATCATTCCCTTCAAAAGAAAAAGGGCTTGTACATAAAAATCCTGTTGCAGACAAAGAACAACAAGGTAAAGCTCGAAATCCGCAACAAGGCAGAATTGTCCGTGCATGAATACAAAAGGATTCATGACAAGATTACCCGGGCACAGCAATTCAGCTCTGTGGAAAACATGCTTGATGAGTCCGAAGGAGCCGGTCTTGGACTCATCATGATGATTTTAATCTTGCGAAAGATTGGGCTTACTGATGAAAACTATCAGGTGCTGAGTGAAAACGGAGAAACCATAACGCGCTTGATTCTTCCGTTCAGCCTTTCTTCGCAGGCTCAGTTTGTATCGCTTTCCCGCGAGTTTGTCGACTTGATCAAGGGGCTGCCTGAATTCCCTGAAAACATCAATGCAATCAACCGTCTCATCAACGATCCCGACAGCAGCATGAGCGACATCGCACGGCGAATTTCAAGCGATGTGTCTTTGACTGGCGAACTGCTGAAAATGGTCAATTCTGCTGCATTTTCCCTTGCTTCTCCATGCCATTCAGTAGAAGAAGCCGTAAAGTTTGCAGGCATCAGGGGCATCCGCAACCTGCTGTTTTCCATTGGTTCAATGAAATCGCTTATGGTCGATGCCGATGAACGCAAGAAAGCCTTGTGGGATCATTCCTATAAAGTCGCCTATTATTCGTATAATCTTGCCCGTTCCTATTTCAAGAATGCCTCTGACAGGGAATTGGTAGAAGACAGCTACGTGTGTGGCTTGCTCCATGACATCGGAAAGATTATCTTTGTATCCGTTCACAAGGATGTGTACCAGAAAATGCAGTTTTTGTGCAATGCAAGAGGCATCAGCCAAGGTCTGTTTGAACGCATGGTTGCTGGTGTAAACCACGGCGAAGTAGGTGCGCTCGTGTCTGAAAAATGGAATTTTCCTGCAAACATCATAAACGTCATCCGCTATCACCATGAGCTGGAAACTTGTCCCAAGGATGTGTGGAAGCTGACAGCCCTGATTCATTTTGCAGACTTGCTGGCCCATTATCCCGAAGGAACGGTTGACATGGCACAGTTTGACACTGAAGCACTCAAAATGTTCCACATAACGGCAGAAGAACAGATTGTGCAGATGAGCGACAAGTTCCAGCAGATGTTCAAGAATTCAGCGCATTAATCCATGCCTGCATCAGAATGCCGAATGCAACTCCAACATTGAGCGAAGCCTTAAGCCCTGTCATGGGAATGGTGACCCGTCCGTATGTGGCACGTTTCAAGGCTTCGGGACTCACTCCCAGTTCTTCAGAACCGATTATGACAATGCCCTCTTTCGGAAAGACAAATTCATTCAAGGGCGTGCCCCCTGTTTCCAGCACGAATACCGGTTTGTCCTGTGGCAGTTCGCTCAGCTGGCACCTCGTGTATCCTATCGTCTGAATGCATCCCATTGCGCTCCGCTGTGCCTTGCTCTGCTCTGGATCAGTACACTGGGGCGAAATGTACACCTTGTCGCATCCCATGGCTTCTGCAGTGCGGAATATGGAACCGACATTGAAAGGAGAACGAATGTCTTCGGCATAGACATCAACCCCCGGAAAGAAATTCCTTTTTTGCACAGACAGCTTTTCCTGTGCATGGGGGGCAATGACCAAGTCCCACTCCGCAGGAAACGTCCCTATGATGGCGAGCAGGGCATTCCGTGCAATGTTGCAGGCTCTGCGTTCGTCGAACGAGTCTGCATCCAGCATGGACTGCAATTGAGCAGCAGTACTTGCCGGCAGTTTTGGATCTTGCAGTACGATGGCAACGACCTGCTTGGTGTATTCCTGTCGTGTAAGCTTTGTAAAGTTGTACGCTGTTCCTGGTTCTGCAATGCCTGCAATGTCTCGTTCTAGCTCTCCAAACGTAAGGGCGAGCTTGCGACGCTTTTGCCCTGCGGAAAGCTGAAACAGCTTGTCTGGTGCAATCATCTGTCTGCGGAGAACGCGTTAGTAGGCGAGCTTAATGATGCTGAACAAATCGTCAGTGGTCATGCTGCGCGGAAGGCTGTTGATGAGTTCCAGGCTTCCAGCATCTTCTGCTGCCAAAGACATCTGTTCGATGGTAACGCCCAAATCCTTTAAGCGGGTAGGCAGGTTTGCAATGGCGAGCTGGTTTCTGATGAACTCTGCAAAGTCCTCGGCTGCCTTTGTTGCATTGTCCGCAGCTTCTGTTGCACCCAAAAGGCGTGCAGCCTTTGCAAGCTTGTCCTGACGGAACTTTGTTGCATCGTCGATGATGTGAGGGAGCAACACGGATGCCGTAAGGGAGCGCGAAATCTTGTAGCGTGCGTTCATGCAGAGTGCCAAAAGCGAACAGACACCCAGCGAAGACGTTGTTGATGCAAGCGATGCCATGCATCCACTCTGCGACAGCAGGATTTCCTGAGGAGTCGTTACTTCGAGCGAAGCTGAGCCGTTTATTGCATATTTTATCAGTTCGAATGACTTTTCGGCCATCATGTCGCTAAAGAACGTTGCCTTTTGGCTCAGATACGATTCGAGTGCAATGGCAATGATTTCCATGTTCATGCTTGTCATTTGGTGGTCGGAAAGGGTTTGCGTCAGGTTTGGATCAATCAAGATAATTTTTCCAGCGGTCTTCTGCACTTTCAGCAGGTTGATTGTCGAAGAGCGGGAGTCTACGACAGGAATCATGTCCGTAAACACGAATGTATCCCTGTTAGTTGTTGGTACACAGATGAGCGGCAGAGGTTCTTCACTGATGTTTTTTTCTTCGATATGCGTGTAAATGTCCTTTTTTGAATTGAACAGTGCGGCAACGGCACGTCCAATGCTTATTGCCTTTGAACCGCCAACAGCAATGAGACCTGAAATGTGAGCCTGTCGGGCAAGCTTAAGGGCGTTTTCGATTACTTTTGATTCAGGACGCTCCGGCAAATCGTCGAACGTAAAAAAATCAACTTTTCGTTCTGCAAGGGGTTGTACAATTTTATCTATGGTGGAAACCTGACGCAGTGTCGGGTCAAGGATGAGCATGAACTTGCTGCCCCATGGTTTTATGTATTCACCGATACGTGTCGCCGTGTACGAACCCAAAATGATGTTCTGGGGGATTTTAAAGATAAAATCAGACATAGATACTCCCTTATTAAATTTACAATTCCAAAGGAACCAAGTTCCCTATACAAAAAAAGGACGGAATGCATGTTCCGCCCTTTCTTTCAAAATCTAATCATGCTAATAGTGCACATTACAGCCCGTAAGCTCTGAGAAACTGATCGGCAGCAGAAGCAATAGCGTTGTTCAAATAATCAGGATTCTTAATCTTCTGCTTGACCTGCTCTACTAAATCTGCACGGACATCTGGTGTCTCTCTTGCGATGGCATCCAACTTTTCTGCCTCTTGCATCTCTTTTGCTTCATCAGAGATGATAATTTCATCTGCAGAATATTTTACAGAGCTAGTTCCAGATACAGGCTTTGAATTCTGCAAGGGATTGATTGTGTTGGAAGAATAAATCTTTTGTATCATCATACCTTACCTCTCATTATTATTATCGGAACTTTCATCTGAAAGTTTACTCTTTTTTAAGCCCGAAATAAAGACTGCAAACTCTCCGAGAACCTTTTGTCTGGAAGCATAGTCTTCCAGAACTTCCCGTGCCGGGCCGTCCGTTATTTCCTCATGCAGCTTGGTCAGCTCCCTGCCGACAACAATCCTGCGTTCCCCGTCTATGTCTGCAATGTCCGTCAAAAGCTTTACGATTCTGAACGGACTTTCATATACGATGACTGCATCGCCCGTTGCAAGCAACTCCTTTAGGCGACTTCTTCTGCGCCCAGGCTTTGGCGAAAGGAACCCTTCAAAAATGAGTGTTTTGCCTCCTGCCCCAGCAACGCTTGCCAGAGTTGCAAATGCACTCGCTCCCGGAATGGGAATGACCGTATGACCGGCCTTTCGTGCCAGTCCTGCAAGTATGGCTCCCGGATCACTGATGCCCGGTGTACCGGCATCGCTTGCATACGCCACTTTTTGCCCTTCGTCCAGCATCTTGATGATTTTTTCCGATGCAAACGATTCATTCTGGGCGCGGCAGCTGATGAGCGGCTTTCTAATTTCAAAATGTGTCAAAAGCTCTAGGGTGTGTCTGGTGTCTTCCGCTGCAATAACGTCTACATTTTTTAGTGTTTCCAATGCACGAAAGGTGATGTCTCCCAGATTTCCTATGGGTGTTGCTACAATGTATAATTCTGACACACTTTTAGTATACATGAATTTATTTCTATAGTCTAGTTGAATTTAGCTGTAGTTATGGAGATTTTTCATTGAATTCATATTTGTGCCGAAACGGGTTTCTTTCTCGGTCGAAACAGGCCTGTCACTTACTCGGCAGTTGATGTTCACTCACTGGCAATGTGGCTCTCTCTCACTAGTGTAATCAAGTCAGGCACATTTGTTTACGAGGCTAGAATTGACGGATACGAAAAATCCTGATGAATAAGAGCATTGATGACAGCTTCTCGAACAACATATCAGGAAAATACCAACAAACGATATCGGCATTTTACTGCACAGACACCGCTGTACGCAATGATGATTGCCCAGCTTACGAAACAAAAAGAACTGCGTACAGTAGACAGTGGATAGTCCGTTCCACAGACAGTGGATAGTCCGTTCCACAGACAGTGGATAGCCCATTCCACAGACAGTGGATAGCCCATTCCACACACTGCGGAACTGCCGTTCATCC
>JAFVDR010000200.1 GCA_017476165.1 Treponema sp.
TGTTCCGCTTGCAATGTCAATATAACGTACAAACAGCGAAACCTTGTTGTCCGCGTTCAAGTTGTTCCATATTCTGTCGGTAAGTTCATCTATTGAGCCGCTAACATCAACCAGCGTTGGTTCTCCTTCGTAGCTTGGAAGCGGATTTCCGTCTTTCATGTAGGTGTGGATGAATCTTCCAACTCCAGCCCGTGGATTTTCGTAGCAGAATGTATATCTGTTGGACGAATGTTCATCTCCGTCATCACTTTTTAATATGGAAAGGCTGAAATCATAGGTTCCGTCTTCAATGTGGAGCAGGGCGGAAATGCGCGGCGTAAAATTTGGTCCGTCAGGTTCAAATGTTCGGGAACGCAAAGACTGTTCAAACGTCAGGCCTTTTGCAAGTCCATCGTATACGGTGTCTGTCTGATCTCCGTTCGTGACAATGGTGTTGTGGCCAAGAACCCGTACCGGAGCGTAGATGATAAGGCTTGGGTCTTTCATTTTTGAGGGATCGAATGCTTGGGTGCGGATGCCCTCTCCGTCAGTCACGAATACCCGGTTTCTGCTGTTTTCGCTTCTGCCCATTATGAAATATGCAGCAACGGCATGTTTTCCGTCCTGTGATTTTCCAATGATAATGCCTCGTCCTGGGTAAGCATTGCCTGCCAGTTCTTCTTTTAAAGACTGCTGTTTCATCATTCTGTCTCCTATTCTGTCGGTTCGTATGTATGCGCCAATTCTAGCATAGAATGTCTGTTTGTGCTATAGTATGCTCATGGCAGATATTCTTGACTATGTTGCGTGGCGTGGTGATTTGGATTTTCTGAAAAGCCCTTTAAATGAAGTTGATGCATTGATTTTTTCTCAAATGAGCTATCTTAACTTTACGGGCATTGTGGGTGAATCCTTTGATAGTGGTGCGGTAACGCTTGCAGATTGCTGCGATGCATTTTTTCATGCTGCTGATTATGAAAACGCAGCAACGTCGGCATGCTCATCAATAAAAAGACCGTGGAACTGTTGAAGGCTTGCGGTCAGTCACGTCGTTTTGGCAGCCTGAAAGTACGGGGTTTTGTTGAAAAGATAGACTACGAAAACGAAGAGCAGTTTTCTGCTGTTACGTTTACTTTTACGGCAGGTGGAAAAAAAGGATGGAATTTCATTGCATTCCGCGGCACTGATGATACTATTGTCGGCTGGAAAGAAGATTTTAACCTTGGTTACATGGACACCGTTCCCGCACAAACAGATGCCGTGGCATACCTTGAAAAAGCCGCTCGATGCTGCAAGGGGCGTCTTGTTGTCGGTGGCCATTCCAAAGGTGGAAATCTGGCGCTGTATGCTGGTTCATGTGCGAGCGATAAAGCAAAAAAGAGAATCGTGTAGATTTTCAACAATGATGGACCTGGGTTCAGAAAAGAATTTTTTGCATCAGAAGGATACAAGGCTATAGCACAAAAAGAACGTTCTTTTGTGCCCCGCCTTTCTGTCATTGGAATGCTGTTTTCGCATTCCGACTGCTTGACGACGGTTGAAAGCGGTGAAAAAAACATGATGATGCAGCATGATCCATTTTCTTGGCATGTATTGGGCACTGCGTTCGTTACCTGCCGGCAGACGGGAAGGGAAAGCCGCTTGGTTGACAAAGCTGTCAATGAATGGTTCGCTGAACTGTCGCAAGAAGAACGTGAAATGTTTGTGGAAACTATCTTTACCGTCTTGAACGATTCTAAGGCCAAGACAAATTCCGAGCTTTCTGCAAATCTGTTTGAAAGTGTTGCCCGCATGTTAAAGTCTGCTTCTCGATTAAGCCCTAAAACGAAAAATGCCGTTTTAAAAACGATTCAACTGTTGGTAAAGTCTCTGATAGATGCAAATTTCAGTACAAATTAACGAAAATTGCGTTTTCAAAACAGCTTTTTTGTCTGACATTTTGTCTGACATTTTGTCTGACATTTTGTCTGACATTTTGTCTATTCCCTATTTCTCTTTTTCCATAACTGTGCTATAGTGAAAAAATGGCAGAAACAACAATTATAACCAGCAGTCCTGTTGGAAAGCAGCTTGACAACATTGCCCGCTTTCAGCAGGCTTCATATCTTGTTTTCAACAAAAAGAAAATTGAACTTGTTGCAAAGATTACAATTGGCCGTGAAAGCGACAACGACATTATCATTGACAGCAAGCTTGCAAGCAGACATCACTGTATCATTCAGAAAATTAAAGATGCCTATTTCTTAAAGGATGAAGGCAGCACGAACGGTACATTCCTGAATGACAGAAGAATTCCTCCTGATAAGTTTGTCAAACTTAATGTTGGAGACAAAGTAACCGTAGGTTCATCTGATATAGTAATGGCATAGACATGCTTGCTGCTGAACAGTTCACTTCTGAACAATGTGAATCTCTACGACGCACCATTGCGTCTTACCGTGACAACGACCGGCTTCCTTCTGAAGAAGAACTTATTGCTCTTCTTGATCGTACCATATCAACGCTTGAGTCTGAATCCGTTGACTACAGGGCGCAGGCATCTGATGGTTCTGCAGGAGGTCTTTTGGATTTTTCTGCTGACACGCTTCCTGTCATTATTGTGCCAGATCTTCATGCCCGTCCTGACTTTATTGTTCAGCTTTTGGACTGTACTTTTGAAGGAATGTCGCTGCTTTCGGCTCTTGCCACAGGCAGGCTGTACGTCGTTTGTGTAGGTGACGGCGTGCATACCGAGTCTCCGGTAGACTCTCGTGACCGATGGATTCGTTCATATCAGGAATGGATGGAACGCGGAAACATCAATAGTGAGCCGATGCAGCAGGAAATGAAAGATTGTTTTTCCACTATGATGGCTGTCATGGAGTTAAAAAATGCTTTTCCCAAACACTTTCATTTTCTAAAGGGAAACCATGAAAATATCCTGAATAAAGAGGGTGGAGGAGATCATCCGTTCAGAAAATATGCTCTTGAAGGTGCCATGGTCAAGGAATTTGTTGGCGAACAGTACGGCGATGCCGTGCTGCATCTTATGAATTGCTTTGAAACGAATCTGCCAATTGTTGCCGTGTTCCGAGATTTCGGCATCAGTCATGCAGAACCGATGCGACCGTATGCCCGTAATGAAATAGTGAATTACCATGACAATGGCGATTTAATTCTCGATTTTACATGGACTTCAAATGATCAGGCCGAAGAAAACAGTTGTGCACGGCAGTTCTGTCTGTTGACGGGAAAAGAAGATGATGGAATATCCTTATGGTTTGGAGGTCATCGTCCCGTCGAGGGCAAGTACAAGCTGAGGCAAAACGGACGATACATTCAGATTCATAATCCAATGGAAATGAACATTGCTGTTGTCGCGTCTGCACAATCATTCAATCCAGATGAAGATATCATATCGATTGTGATATAATGCCAATAGAATATCGTTCTATATCAATGAGGAAGTTTTAAAAGTCCAGGCGGAGTTTAGAAACTGGATCCAATATATATGACAAAAAGGTGGGAATAGTATGGCTGTGGTTCCTAAGAATGAAAAAAGTGGCAAGGAGACTGTTCGCCCTGCAGTAAAACCTGCAGTAGCAAAACCTTCCGTAAAACCGGTTCAGAGACCTGTTCAAAAACCGGTTCAGAGACCAATCCAAAAGCCTTCAGTAAAGGCTGGCGAAAAAATAGTGCAGCACCCTGTTGCAGCAAAAACGTCCGTTGTTCAAAAGTCCGTGACACATTCAGTTTCCAGACCGGAAATGATAGGTAAATATAAAATAAAAACAAAGATTGCACAGGGTGGAATGGGGTCTGTGTATCTTGCCGAGCATCCTTCGCTGAAAAGGGATGTCATCATAAAAAAGTTGATCATCAAAAGAAGCGGCACTCATGTTCGCGACAGGTTCAAGCGCGAAGCCCAAATTCTGACAGATTTAACGTCATTGCACATTGTCCGCATGTTTGACTATTTTACGGAAGGAAATTCCGACTATATTGTCCTTGAATATGTTGACGGAATGTCTTTGGACAAGCTGTTGGAAAAGCAATTTGTGCTGCCGACTCCGTTGGCAATGATGATTTTCCTCGAAGCTTGCAAGGGATTGCAGGACGCTCATGAAAACGGAATCATTCACCGCGACATAAAACCTGCAAACATCCTTATTTCCAAGCGGCATGAAATAAAGCTTGCAGACTTTGGCATTGCAGGAGCAGAAAAAGAAAAGGATTTTGATGTAAAGGCAACGCCTGTTTCCGATGTTACGGTCATAGCATCCGAAGCGTCTTCGGGCATTACGCAGGTTGGTTCCGTTCTTGGAACTCCCGCCTATATGTCTCCTGAACAGCTTGCTGATTCAAGTTCTGTGGACAAGCGTACGGACATCTATTCCATGGGAGTCATGCTGTATCAGATGGTAACTGGTGACAAGCCCTTTTCTGGTGACATGTCAAAGGAA
>JAFVDR010000201.1 GCA_017476165.1 Treponema sp.
AGTCCCTGGCGTCACCATCGAAGCCTTCCACGATGTTTTGATTCTGCAGGACGGAAAGTGCTTTTAGTCCATCTCGAATGCGGGCGGCCTTTTCAAAATTCAGCATTGAAGCCGCTTCTTTCATGTTATTTTCAAGTTTTTTTGTCGTTTCTTCCCCTTTACCCTCAAGTAAAGCTGTAATTTCTTCGATAAATTCATTATAGGTGGATTCTTTGACGTTTTTGCAGCATGGAGCGAAACATCTTCCTATATGATAATACATGCACGGAGATGTTCTTTTCCTATATTTTTTGCAATGCCGTAACGGATATATTTCATAAAGTGTTTCTATGAATGTATCGAGTGCCGTTGCATCGGGAAAAGGTCCAAAGTACTGAGAACCGTCCTGTACTATGACTCTGGTCTTGAACAGGCGGGGATATGTTTCATGCGTAATTCTGAGAACTGGATACGATTTACCGTCTTTCAGGTTTATGTTGTACTTTGGAGTATGCTTTTTTATGAGGTTATTTTCCAGTAAAAAGGCTTCATACTCGTTGTTTGTCGTTATGTACTCGATGCTGCGGGCATGGCTTATCAAAAGCCTTGTCTTAATGTCTTTGTTTCCGCTAAAATAGGAGGAAAGACGGTTTTTCAGGCTTTTTGCCTTGCCGACATATATAATAATTCCTTCTGCATTGCGCCACATATAAACGCCGCTTTGAGAAGGTGCTTTGAGGGCAGTTTGATGCAATATCTCGCGGGAACTTAAAACCTGTGAGGATGTTTCAAAAGGAGTCGTTGATGATGAATTTTCATTTTTCTGGTCGTTTGTATGCATAATAAAAAGATTGTATCCATTATATCATGTTGTTTTCTTCTTTTAAATACAGTTTTGCTTTCTGCCAAAGAGCGTGTCATTACCCTCGGTGGCAAGACCGGCTGGGATGATGTTGCCTTGACCGATAAGATTACGACAGGTGAAGGGCGTTTTGGGTATCCATGCATGCAGCTTGACACAAACAGCAGGACTCTGTCTGTCAACACAGATTTGCTTTTGGACTTTGAAGATGAAGTTCCTCTTGACAAGGCTCAAAACTATGCCGTCGTTTCAAATAATGCCATTCATTCTCAAAATTCAAAGATGGGCAAAGGTTCTGGCCTCATTCGTGGAAACGGAGGAATCCGTTTGCATGGAAATGAAAATTCGATTTTTGGTACTGCGGGGCTGACCGGTTCCTTTTTGATTGAATTTTGGCTGAATCCTTTCATTGCGGAAAATGGAGAAACGGTATTTTCCTGGAGGTCATCGCGGACTGTACAGAATTCTCCTCTGTATCAGATGATAAATGCAAGCTTTTACAAAAATCATCTGGAATGGATGTTTACAAACGTGTTCAATGGATACTCTGAAAATGACGGTGTCATATCCATTGCTTCGTACAGCACTATTATCCCCGATGTATGGACTCACCATGCAATCAGCTTTGATCAAGATACAGGTCTGCTTGAATATAGGATAAATGGTAGGCTTGAAGCCTTGAAATACATTACGTCTACTGGCACTGAGCGAGGAACTGTATACCAGGCTATTCTTGGCGTTGCTGCAGACATTGACATTTCGCCTGCATATACAGGACTTATTGATGATTTTCGCATCCAGAAAGGTTGTGAGACAGAAACTTCGTCCGAAATGAGATATGATACATTCCACAGGAACGGTGGCCGATTTGAAACAAAGCCCATAATGGTTTCTCAGGAAGCTCAGCTGATACATGTTGATGCCGTGGTGAATGAGCCGGAACAGACATCTGTCGTCATGTATGTTCGAAGCGGCGACAATTATTTTTCATGGACTGAAAATTATCCAGAATGGATTCCCATTACAAATCATGCTCAAATAAAAAATCAAAAGGGGCTGTATTTTCAGCTTGCTGCCGATTTGTTCCCCGATGGTAGCGGTTCGGTATCTCCTGCCGTCATGCAGGTTGACTTGCATTTCAAGGAAGAAGAGGCTCCTTTACCTCCGTTTAGAGTATTTGCAGATGCTGGCGATGGCGAAGTGACACTTACGTGGTCTTATTCTTTGGATAGCACTACGGGTGGATATTATATTTATTACGGTGATCGCCCAGGGGAATATCTTTGCCGCGAGGCTGTCGAAGGAGAGTCTCCTGTTGATGTAGGTAATGTGAATAAAATAACATTTACAGGTCTGAAAAACGGTAAAATCTATTATTTTGCCATTGCAGCGTATTCTAAAGTTAATAATAAAATAATGGGCGTTCTTTCAAAAGAAGTGTATGCACGTCCGTTAAAGAAGTAAAAACAAATACACGAATTGAGAGGATTGGTATGTCTGATAGGTCTGAATTGAGTGCAAGCGACAAAGTTACCTTGAATCGTGCAAAAACGGCTGTTCTTTCAAGGGATTATAATCTGGCAGAGCAGTTGTATAAAAATCTTTTGGAAAATGATGCTTCGAACATAGATTATCTTACAGAACTTGCAGATTTGTATGTCAAAGGCAACCGTGATTCAGAAGCCTTGCCCGTGTATCAGCAGATACTGGAAATAGATCCTCAGAACTTGAATGCAATTAATAATCTGGGGTGCATTTACCGCAGGTTAAAGCAATTCAGGGATTCCATGTCCATTCTCGAGCAGGGTATCATCATTGATGAAAAAAATGTCCAGCTTTTTTACAATCTCGGATTGACGTATAAGGACTTGGGAAAAAATCACCGTGCAGTACAGTGTTTTGAAATCGTTATAAGTCAAAATCCGAGCGATGTTCTTGCATATAACAATCTGGGTTCAATCTATTTGCTGGAAAATCTATATGAAAAGGCAATCCCCGTGTTCCAGAGAGGTCTGAAGCAGGATCCGAATCATCCTGCACTGCATTTGAATCTTGCCCGTGCATATCAGAAGCAAGGCGATTTTTCAAAGTCCATTCAGGAATATGAAGCAGCCCTTCATGCTCGACCGGGGTGGCTTGATGCCATAGACGGTTTTGCAGATTTGCTTCTTGAACGATCTAACACGTCAAAGGCTCAGAGCATCGTTGAAAATGCTATTAAGCTCAATCCTGAACATGCGGGAATGCACACGAAGATGGGACGTGTGTATACCCAGCAGAATGCCTTTGATTATGCAGAATCCGAATATAACAAGGCTCTTTCCATTGAGCCAGAGAACATAGATGCCTTGTCTGGACTGGCTGATGCGTATGAGTCAGATGGCAAGATAATTGAGGCGTTGCACACGATGGAACGCTATGAAAAGCTGAATCCTGAAAGCTTGAAAATGCTGCAGCAGTATACGCACATACTGCTTTCGGGCAACAAGCTGAGTTCTGCTCACGAAAAGATAAAGCAGATATGGTCAAAGAATCCAGATGATGTGCAAACGCTGAATCTTTTGGGACAGTACTATATCTGTAATGGCGAAGAAGAAAAGGCTGAGGGCTGCTTTGATCGCATCAATGTAATAGATCCAAACTATACGCTTCACTATCGAGAAGGTGCATTGCGGTACAAGCAGAAAGGCGATGGAGAAAAGGCTGAAAAGAATCTTTTGAAATATCTTGATACAAATGAAGATGATTCAAAGGCTTTGAACATGCTTGCATCCCACTACGAGGAAACTTCCCGCTATGAGGATGCACTCGGTCTGTATGAAAAGTTGTATGAGAAGGATGCAGGAAATTCTTCGTATAAAAAGGGGGTTGAACGCGTAAACAGCATAATCACGGGCAATTCTCTTGCACAAGATAGCGGTAATGAGAATGCTGTATTCAAAAAATCAAATGCCACTGTCAGCATAGATCCTTTTGAAACCCCTATAGATGCTGATCTTGGATTTGATTCAAAACCTGTTCCCGAAGAAGAGGATGAATTGTCTCCAGAATACAGTTCTCCCATGGATTTTGATACCCTTGCTGTAGACGATGATGCAATCTCGCCATTTGAAAATATTGATGATGAAATAATGGCAAATAATGCCCGCGAAGATGATTTTGATTCTCTGTTGCCTGAAACAGGTCACATTAAGGATGATGATGATTTTTTCAGGGATAATTCTTTTGGCGACCATTACAAGGCATCAAGAAATGACGATTCATTCCCTCGTTTTGAATCTGAAAAGCTTGATGATTCTTTTGACAGGTCAGCTCCGATAGAGCTTGAAGAAGAAGTTGACGAAGGTGCTCCTGAACAAGAAGAAAAGCCTGCTCCAGAAAAAAAGACTCCTCCAAAAGAAAAAAAAGAACCTGTTCCTGAGCCAGAACCAGATATTGAAGAAGAGGAAGTTGCTGATCTCGGTTCTGAAGTTGATGCAGAACAGGAAGCTGAATCGCTTTTTGAATCAGAGGAAGACGATGCAAA
>JAFVDR010000202.1 GCA_017476165.1 Treponema sp.
TGCAACAAAATGCAGTGCGTTTTGCAAGAAAATGCAGTGCACTTTGCAACAAAATGCAGTGTGTTTTGCAACAAAATGCAGTGCGCATTGCAACAAAATGCAGTGCGCTTTGCAACAAAATGCAGTGCGTTTTGCAAGAAAATGCAGTGCGCTTTGCAACAAAATGCAGTGCGCTTTGCAACAAAATGCAGTGTGTTTTGCAACAAAATGCAGTGCGCTTTGAAAGAAAATGCACTGAGCTTTGTAAAATTACCTATTCTTCTACAAGCAGAGATTTACTTTGGTATTTCGGCAAGAATTTCTTACAGCCTCCCGTTTCAAACTGCACGCTGACAACGTACTCCCCTTCGGCAGAAGTTTCTGCATGTACAATGTGTCCATGACCATAATCATCATGATACACTTGGACACCCTTTCTGTACCTTTTTACGACAGGATCAGTTTCAGCACTGTCAGCTGAAAATGAAAACGGCTTGTCACCGATTACGCGAATAAGCTGTTTGTCTATTTCATTTAAAAACGGACTTGGACTCATGTAATTAGTCCGTCCATACAAACGCCGCAAACCGCAGCTTGTCAAATACAATTCATTCTGGGCACGAGTAATTCCCACATAAAACAGTCGGCGTTCTTCCTCCAGCTCTTCGCTGCTTTTATCTTCGCGGGGAAAAATGCCGCTTTCCATGCCAGTAATGATGACACGGGAAAACTCAAGACCTTTTGTGTTGTGCAGGGTAATCAATGTCACACTGTCTTTTTGCACTGAATCAGAGTCTTCGTTTTCAAGAGTTCTGTCAAGCTGCACATGATCCATAAAATCAAGGAGCCCCTTCATGGAACAAGAGTATTGCACGGCAGTATTTATCAATTCCTGAAGGTTTGAAATCTTTTGAGTTCCTGCAATTTCATCCTGTGCAGCATAATGCTCTTCAAGGCCTGACTTTTTGATGACAGCTTCCATAAACAGAGACAGCTTTTCCGATGCATCATCCCGAAGCATGCTGCGGCATTCCGTAATAGCATCGCAAAATGCAGTCAAACCTTCCACACATTTTTTTGACAGTTTTATTGAGCGCCATCCGTCAAGCAAAGACTTTTCTGTACCATCAATCAAACTGCCGCTTGCAGCAACAATCTTATCCTGAGAGGTATTTCCAATGCCGCGAGCAGGTTTATTCACAATGCGTCGAAACGCCAGTTCATCGCGAGGATTTGCAATGAGCGAAACCCATGCAAGAATATCCTTTACTTCTTCACGCTCGTAAAATTTCAAAGAACCGACAAGAACATAAGGAATCTTTCTGTGCAGAAATTCCGACTCAAAGCCGAGAGACTGGGCATTTGTCCTGTACAGAATTGCCCAATCAGAATAGGGAGTTCCCTTTACATGGGCCTGCTCAATCATTTCCGCACAAAACTGAGTTTCATCTTCCTGTGTCGGCAAAAAGACAAGAGTAGGTCTTTTACCTTTGCCCCTCGCAGACACCAATGTTTTTCCTAAACGACCTTCATTGTTTTTTACCACTGAATCTGCACAGGCAAGAATTTCAGATGAAGAGCGGTAATTCGTTTCCAACCTGACAAGCGTTGTGTTTGGAAACTGATTTTGAAAATTCAAAATATTATGAATGTCTGCCCCACGGAATTTGTAAATGCTTTGGTCATCATCTCCTACCACACATACATACGAACCATTGCCTTCATCAACACCAGAAAGGGCATGCAGCAACTTGAACTGGGCAACATTCGAGTCTTGATACTCATCCACCATGATGACACGGTACCGTCGGTGCATTTCATGGCGAATGGCATCATTGCCTTTAAGCACTAAGTACGGAAGCAGAATCAAATCGCCGAAATCGACATTACCAGTTTCGCGCAACCGCTTTTCGTATGCATCATATAGAGCAGGAAATTGAGGATCCTCAGAAATCTTGTACAGTTCTTCACTTTCGGGCGTATAGCAATAATCTTTTGCAAGGGAAATTTTATGAGCTGCCAAAGATGCCTGCTGTTTTGAAAGCGAAGGAACAGCTTTGCTCACCAGCGTAGTCATATCATCATCATCATACACCGTAAAATTCTTGTCAATTCCGGCTTCCAATGCATGTGTCCTCAAAAAATAGGAACCCCATGAATGAAAAGTCCGTATCTGGGCATACTGTGCACGGTTTTCCAGCGCTACAGCCCGCTCCTTCATTTCATTTGCAGCTTTTTTTGTAAACGTTACGGCAAGAATCGAAAAAGGGTCAACATGTTTTTCAGAAATGAGATACGCAATTTTCGTTGTAATGACGCGTGTTTTTCCAGAACCAGCACCGGCAAGAATCAGGAGCGGAGACCCCTCATGCACAACAGCATTTTTCTGTTCAGGGTTCAGGACATCCATGTATGAATCAGCGTCCAATATATTCTCCATCAATGTCTACTGCAGACGAAGCAAGGGCACGGACTTTTACCATGGCACCGGGTACAACAGCACGCACGGCATCAGCATCATCAAGGTCGTAGCGGACAACAACATTTCCGTCCACTTCGGGTGCTTCAAACCAAGCTCGCCCGATGGCAAGACCTTCGTCAGTACCTTCTGCGTTCTGTACAATTTCTTCTATGAGAACATCGTATTCTTTACCAATTCTAGTCTTTAAGCGTTCTGCCGTAATTGCAGACTGCAAATGTTCCAAACGTGATGCACGCTTTTCGGCAATTTTTCTGGGAACATGCCCCTTCATCTTGTCGGCAGGAGTTTCCTCTTCCCTGCTGTAGGGAAAACAGCCAGACCAGTCGCTTTGAATTGCCTGCAGAAACAGAGCAGTTTTCTCTGCAGCTGCATCGGTTTCTCCCGGAAACCCGGTAAGAAATGTAGTGCGGATGCAGCTTTCTGGAAATTCCTTGCGAATCACGTTCACAAGATTGACATACGAATCAAAAGAACCTTTTCTGTTCATGAGCCGAATGATGCCATCATCACCCGACTGAAACGGAATGTCAAAATATGGAAGGAACCGAGAATCCTTCTTCATTGCAACAAGAATATCAGGATTAAAATGGTCGGGATGAATGTACAGCAGACGGATCCAAAAGTTTCCTTTCAAAGAAGAAATTTGAGAAACAAGTTCTGCAAGCAGAGATTGTTTTCCATTTGCAAAAGAAGAATCGTCTATGACAGGTTTCGAAAGGCCATGATACATGGCATTGTACCAGTTTTCACCACGACAAAAAACATCATCGTCCTTTCCGCACCCATACGCAGCAAGATCCTGACCTATCAGATTTATTTCATGAACGCCTTTTTCAACAAGCAATTTTATTTCGTTTACAATGTCATCTGCCTTACGGGAACGCAAACAACCTCGAATGAGGGGAATTGCACAGAATGTACAGCGATTGTCACAGCCTTCCGTGATTTTTACAAAAGCACTTCCCTTAAACGACAAAAGAACGTTTCTGTCACCGCAACAGACACCTTTCTGAGGAGGCCGAACTACAGGACGTTCCCCCCTAAACAAAGAGGCAACTGTATCGTCAATTTGTGTCAAATCGCCATTTCCAAAGACAGCATCTGCCTCTGGCAATTCAGTCTTGAACACATCGGCATAACGTTCAGCAAGGCATCCTGCCAACAGAATCTTTGCATGAGGATACACATCTCTTGCCAGCATAAGGGCATCGAGGCTTTCTTTTTTTGCACTTTCTATAAAGCCACAAGTATTTATGATGATAAGGTCTGCCTTAGAAGCATCTTCTGTACGAATCATGCCCAAAGCTGTCAGACGGGAAATCAGCAATTCCCCATCTACCTGATTTTTTGCACATCCGTGCTGATCTAAAAAAAAAGTTTTGTCAGTCAAGTTTTTCTACCACCAGACGGTACATGCCGTCAGAATCACGAACCCATTTTATATCTTCAACTTCAACTTCGCCAGCCTTGCCAACACTGATGTCATACGTTCCCAAGCCTGCAATAACCTGTATTTTCATAACATTAATGTTGCTTGACCAGATTCTAAATCCATTCTGCGAAGAAACGGTAACGGTATCACCAGTCGTGTAATATCCTTCTACCGTATCTTTTCGGTCGGAACGGTATCGAAGAACACAGGAGCCACGGAATGTAATGTTTACCGTAAACGGATATGCCCTCGTATCTTCCTTTATGACAGTACGCTTTGTTGCACCGTCTGCACCGTTGCTTTCAACACGAACTGGAATTTCATCAGCTTTTGTTTCTTCAACAGCATCAGCTGTCTTTTCAACATCAACAAAGGAAACATAACCGCTGCCAACTGAAAGCATGCGGACTTCTGCACCGCGGGAACCATCCTTTACGTCAACGTCGCTGACATACAGGATTATTTCAGGGGCATTGTCGTTATTGACATCAATGCCTCGTTCCTCGCTTAATTCAATGACCTGTCTTCCGTACGGTGTCAGAATTGCCAATGCCCCCTTTGTATCGGCAACAGTCAGCACGACATTACCTTGCCCATCGGCAGATGGAATCAATATTTGATCGCCAGTATACAGGCGCACATTCTGAATTTCTCCGGAAAACTCATACTGATGAATTTTTGTACTTTCTAGCGCTTTCTGCGCCTTTTCAGCCTGACGTGCAGGAACCTTAAGCACATAAAAATACATAAAGAAACCGAACGAAACCAACAGAATGGCAAAAATCGTAATAATAAGAGGAACTACGAACTTTGGTGCATGTTTTTCCAGAAGCTCTTTCGGAACAGGAGATGCCTGCCGCTGAGCAGCATTGTAATATTTTATGAGGCTTTCTGTATCTGCGCCAAGATAGTTTGAATAGTTCCGCAAAAAACCTATCAGATAGGTTTCTCCGGGAAAAGCCTGCACATCTTCGGTTTCCAAGGCCTTGATGTATGATTCTGAAATGCTGGTAGCCTTTGCAACTTCCGTTACGGTCAAACCTTTATCTTCACGTACCTGACGAAGAATATCTCCATAGCTTTCCATATCTCATCACTCCGAAAACAGGAAATTGTTATAATTATTCGCCGAGGAAGGCGGATCGTAAATGAATCGCTGCTCACTCATGCCAGTGTTGAGACGATAGTTTGAAAAGTAAAAAATATATGACTGAGAAGACGGAGTAACTGCGATGACACGGCGAATAAGTTTACTCGTTGGATCTATGGAAAGCTTTATCTGCGAAAAAGCTTCTGACGATGAACGCCTTTTCAGCACAAGATTGATCACCATTTCAGAACTTCCCTCTTCCAAAGGCACAGGATCCTGTCCACTCTCATACGAAATGGTATAGTAACGGCGCATCAGAGCCAAGCCTTCTGGCGTTGCCGATGCCGCCCCAGAGCCAGACACGGTTTGCTGCAATATTGCAGAATAAGGTGCAGGCAGGTAGATAGTCAATGTATCCCCACTAAAAACAATAGTCTGTTCCGCTGGCTGGGAAAAATCAATGCGGAGCATTTCCGGTCTCTTAAAGCTAGCCTTGCCCTGCATGTCCGAAGAATTTCCAATGGTTATATCGACATCAGCTTCGTAGTCATGGATAGTTCCATAATAATCGCTCACAGACTTAAAAAAATCACTGGCTGTCATAATTGACTGAGCAATTGCTGTGGCAGATACCATAACACAAGCCGCTATACACGTTATTATTTTTTTCATCGTTATATAATAGAAGAATATACAAGAATCGTCAATAACATGAAAGAACCGCTCACAAACAGCATTCAAGTAATATTAAAGCAAAACAGATTTTATTTCTTCCAGCACGGCAAGATCCTGAAGTCCAATCTGTACGGTAGACAGCAATGCGGCTGTTCCGTCCAAAAAGTCTACGGCATTCTGCACCATGTTGGCAAAATACAGGGTGCGTTTGGGAACATGCACGGTTTTATCAGCCAGCAAGGAATAAAATCCAGTATAAAACGGAGATTCTCCCCGTTTGTACAGCTTTAAAAAGCCGTTGCCAAGGCATATCCGCCCAAGCGTACCAGTAATGATGATTTCAAAGCTAAAAAATTTTGACCTGCCACTGATTGAAATTGAAACATCAGGACATTTTCCAGTGGTAAAGTGAGCATTCATCTGGCGGACACCTTTATTTTCATCACGCCAAATGCCTGTCACTACAGGATGTTCCAAAGGAGCATCATTCAAAAAAAACTCAACGGCATCCACGAGGTGAGTTCCGTCATGAATCAAGCTGTATGCTCCCGTTGATTCTTCTTCAGGGTTATACACGCACATGCTGGAGCATAGTGTAGCAGAAATGGATTGGATTTCTCCAATCTGTTCCATATATTTTTTTGCAAGCTTGTAGTCTTCTGCAAAACGCCGTTCATGGTTTATGAGTACGGGAACGGAGGTACGGGCAGAAAGAGCTGCAATTTCCCGTGCTTCGGCAGTATTCAAGGCAACTGGCTTTTCCAAAATCAAGAGTTTCGGCTTGGCAGCCATTGCCTTCAGGGCTTCTTCCTTGTGAAAAGCCTCATTGACGGCAACCGTAATAATGTCAGGATGGCACGATGCATACAGATCAGTACTGGAAGTAAAGACATTGCAGCCCTTGTTTGCAGCATGCCATGTCCTCAGTTTTTCAGGATCCGTATCACAGCCTGCAATAAGTTTTATGCGGTCGTTGCCGTTCAAAGCCATGGTATGGCTTGCGGGCTGCTCCCTTTTTTTGTCTAGCCCGAGGGAATACCCTATTCGTCCGCACCCGACCAAGGCTGCCGTATACACCGTCTTTGCCATATTACTTTGCCTTATAGTCCATGATTGCGTCGATGCTGGAAATAAGGGCACCCCGAAGACAGTTTTTTTCAAGCGTATCAACGCCACGAATGGTAGTGCCGTTCGGAGAACAGACTGCATCTTTCAGGACACCAGGATGACTGCCTGTCACCTGCTGCAGTTTTGCACTGCCAAGCATTGTCTGAGCAACAAGCTTGTATGCTACAGGGCGCGAAATTCCATATTTCACAGCAGCGTCTGCATAGGCTTCCATTATCATGTCCATAAAAGCAGGACCACATCCGCTTATTGCTCCACCAATGCCCATTAAGTTTGTCGGAAGTTCTTCTACAATGCCGAGAGTTGCAAACAATTCTTTTGCCTGAGCCAGTTCGTCTGCATCAAGCGACGTTTCCTTTTCAAACAGCATGACACCCTCGCCCACAAGAGCAGGAGTATTCGGCATGATGCACTGAATGCGGACATCATTGCCCAGTATTTCATGAAATGTAGCATGCACCCATCCTGCAGCAACGGAAAGCAACGCCTTGCCTTTCAATGCAGAGTCACATTCTGCAAGGACATCCTTTATCTGATATGGCTTGCAGGCAACAATCACCGTATCGCACGCTTCACAAAGCTGTACAAGAGATGGCAATGCCGTAAAGCCAATCTTTTTGGCATTGTTCCGAAGTTTTTCCTGATTGGGAGCATAGGCAAATACATTGGTTCCGCTTATTTTGCCAGAAGCAATAAAGCCACCGGCAATTGCCTGAGCCATGTTTCCCATTCCAATAAAACCAATCTTGTTCATTTTATTTCATCAATTCCTTATATTTCTGTGCAAGACGCTTTGACTTTACAGCTGCAAGTCCACAGTAATTCGAAGGATGTTCAAAGAAGTTTGCAGGATTTTCTACACCAAGCTTTTCAAGCTGTGCCGTAATGTCTTTATATTCTTTTTCATGCGTTTTCAAAACCTCAAAGAAAGTCTTTCCCGTCTTTTCGGCTTCGAGCGTAATCCTTCGTATGACTTCGTGGCCGTCATTATATCCAGCCTCTCCCAGCAGAATATAGGCAGGTTCTGCAAGAACTCCGCCCTTTACTTTTCCGCCTGCATTTTCAAGATTACGTGACATGCCATCCTTGTCTGCCTGAAGCCCTTTTACGACAGAGTTCATGCGGGCTACAGCCATGGTAAAGCCAGAAACATAATCAGCAATAAAACGCTGGCTTGCAGAATTTGTCAAATCCCTCTGGTGTTCAGAAATCTGATCCATATAGAACGTAATGACCCGAGGGCACATTGCCTTCCACAAAGACTTAACATGTTCGCTGTTCCAGGGATTGCGTTTCTGAGGCATGGTAGAAGAGCCTACTTGTGTAGAGGCAAAATATTCAAAAACTTCGCCGATTTCGGAACGCTGAAGGTTTCTAAGGTCATCGGCAAGATTTGCAATGATACCGAAAGCAACGTTCATTTCAAGCAAAAGACGCAGAACATGCTCAGGCTCTACAAGCTGATTTGAATACTCGCTCGGCTTTAACCCAAGGAATTCCGTGTAAATGCGTTCGAGTTCCTCTGGATCTTTTACGATCATTGAAGGACCGTTGTAAGAGCCGACAGGACCGGCCAGTTTACCAACAAGGTCATTGCTGAGTTCTTCTATTTTTAGGATTGACTTTCCAAGGCGGCTTACAAATTCGGCAATGCTCCACCCAAAAGTGATAGGAACGGCATGTTGTCCGTGAGTACGTCCTACCTGAGGAGTTGCACACTCACGTTCTGCAATGTCGCACAGATAGTTTTCAAGCTTCTTAAGTTCAGGAAGAACGACATGCTGCGTAACATCCCTCATGCGGCAGCTGAGTGCAGTATCAAGAATGTCAACGGAAGTTGCACCAAGATGAATAAGAGGACCTATGTCAGAATCAACCTTGGTCTTCATTACATTGACAAGTGCACGGATATTGTGCTTGGTCTTTTCTTCTTCCGCATACACTTCCTGAGGATCAATACCAGCAGCTACATCATCGAGCTTTTTGGCAACTGCATCGGTAAGCTGTCCACGAACTTTCAGGTGAGCCTTTACAAGGGCTGCTTCACACTTTGCACAGGAGCGGATGCTTGCTTCTTCTGAAATATATGCAGAAAGCCCTGCAAATGCATCGGCCTCTGACAATGAATATCTGTGATCAATACAGGAGAGGTTTTCAAAAATGTTACGTGTTTCCATACAGTGAGTATGGACTAATTTCGTGAAATAATCAACAAGTCAACACATCGTATATCAGTGCAAATAGACCATCAACAGCATTATATCGCTTGTGCGTATGCCACTGATGCGCGATGCCTGTCCCAGTGTAAGGGGGCGAACCGTTTCAAGTTTTCCACGGCTTTCTGCACTCAATGCAACAATCTTGCTGTAGTCAAAATCCGCAGGAATTCTTGCGTTTTCCATGCGGTGCATTTTTGCAACTCGTGCATCCTGCTTTTCTATATAATAGCGATATTTATAATCTTCCTGTGCTTCTTCCCATTCCTGTTCAGAAAACTGTCCTGGATTTTCAGTTGACGGATGTTTCGTTATAAATTCAAGGGCTTCGGCAACGTGTTCGTATTTACGATGCAACGTGTCAATTTGAGATTGCGAAATCAAACCAACGCGATAGCCTTTTTCGCGCAAACGGCGGTCTGCCGTATCATGACGGAGCTTCAAGCGATATTCTGCACGAGCCGTAAACATGCGGTACGGTTCTTTTGTACCTAGTGTTACCAAGTCATCAATAAGAACACCAATATAAGCTTCATCCCTGCCAAGAATCAGCGGTTCATAGGACGGAATGTCATAAAAATGATTTTTTGCACCTTCCGCCTGAGCATGCAACAGTTTTTCAGTCAAAGCTTTTGTTTCACGTGCCGAAACATCTGCAAAAAAACGTTTTTCCTCGGCAGAAAACAACGGCTTAGGTTGAAAATGATTGTCTTCTGCACTGGCAGGACTTGCTCCAAGGGAACTGTCCGAACAGCACAAGGAGCCGCATAATGCAGCATGGGCACGAGCATACAAGCCAGCATTGATGCCAGCAACAAGCCCCTGTCCAGCAGCTTCTTCGTATCCGGACGTACCATTTATCTGTCCGGCATTAAAAAGCCCTGCAACCCGTTTTGTTTCCAATGTAGGAAACAATTGTGTAGGTTCAACATAATCATATTCAACTGCATAGCCGGGACGTGACACGACACATTTTTCAAAACCGGGCATTGTCCTCAAAAAGGCATCCTGAACTTCTTCTGGCAATGAAGAGGAAAGACCGTTCAAATAGATTTCATCCGTTTCCAGACCTTCCGGCTCAACAAACAGCTGATGGCGTTCTCGTTCTGCAAAGCGCATAACCTTATCTTCTATGGAAGGACAGTAACGAGGACCTACACCATGAATTTTACCAGAATATAAAGGTGAGCGGCCAATGTTTTCACGTATAATTTTATGAGTTTCTGCATTCGTATACACTAAATGACACGGCACCATGGGGCGGTCTACCCGTTCATCGTCAAAACTGAACGGAATGACTTCGGAATCGCCTTCCTGCAGTTCAAACTGGTTGAAATCAACAGTATGTTTTAATATGCGCGGAGGCGTACCTGTTTTTAGGCGACCGGTAGTAAACCCCAGACGAGAAAGACTTTCCGTAAGACCAAAAGCTCCGCCTTCACCAAGTCGCCCACAGGGAGCATCAAATTCTCCTATGAAGATACGTCCGCCCAAAAAAGTTCCCGTAGTAAGTACTACCGAGCGAACGGGAATAATGCGCCCCCGCTCTGTTACAATGCCAATGACTTTCTGACGCATTCCACTTTTTGCAGCTTCCGTTGCAAATTCATACGAAGCAGAACCTCTCTTTTCACCTGGCAAAGACCCTAATTCTGCGACAGAGTCAGAAGATGCAGGCAAAGGTTCTGAGCTGGCAACCGTCAGTATGTCAACGACAGTATCCATAAGGGTACTAAGGTTTGCAGTGGTTTCAAGGGTTTTTCGAGCAAGCTGTGCATACACGATTTTATCGGCCTGGGAACGAGGAGCCTGCACAGCAGGTCCTCTACTGCGATTCAGCAGGCGGAATTGAATCATTGAATGGTCTATCAACTTACCCATTTCGCCACCCAATGCATCTATTTCACGGACAATATTTCCTTTTGCAATGCCCCCGATGGAAGGATTGCAGGACATTCTGCCAATGGAATCAATCGTCTGTGTCACAATAACTGTCTTTAATCCCATTCGAGCGCATGCAAGCGAAGCTTCAATGCCCGCATGTCCACCACCGACAACAGCGACATCAAAAAAATCGTAAAAAGACATGATTACAGTTGCTCCGTAGGATAAAAATTCTGATGAATGATGGCAAATATTTCTTTATCAGTATGATTCCACCGATGCTCAGCCACAGGTACAAACTGCAAACGGAAGCTTCCATCAGGAGCGGTATTCATGACAGGAATGTAATCACGTATTTTCTTTTCAAAATACAGCCACGCCTGCAAATAAACAAATTCATCTCCTGTCGTATACTGTTCCATTGCAGTCAAGGGCGTTGTGATGACATTATCAACAATGAATGTTTCATATTTGGAAAACTGTTCATTTGCTTCTTTTACTGCCTTAAAAAGATTGTAAGCAGAAAACAACCGCTCTTCATCTTTCGTCAGGGAATCCGCCACAGAAGAATCAGCTCCCAGAGATTTATAAGGAAAACGATATTTGCGGTATGTTCCTGCCACAGCAAGCTTGAATTCCTCTTCAAAATAATCAACCTTTTTCTGGCGAATTTCATCAGCCCTCAAAGGACGCACAGGCTCTGCATTATGGTTCGATGCAGTAAAACGAGCAAGTCTATTTGAAAGGGCACTCACGGCCCTTACAATAGTGATAGAATTCTTTCTTGATGACATAACTCCACCAAACAAGTTTATTTAGAGATTGCCTTTATCTTTTTTAGGAGGTCTTCCCCGTCTCTTAGGCTTATCAGCAACTGCTGATTCTTCAGGCTCAACAGTTGCCTCCTTCTTTTTTCGTCCGACTTTTGCAGGCTGCTTTTCAGTCTTAGAAGAACCTTGTTCTCCTTCATTTTGAACAGGCTCTTTCTGAGCTTCTTCTTCAAGCTTCATGCAATGGCTTTCTGCCTTGACAATTTCTTCAAATTCCTTGCCCTCAATCGTTTCTTTTTCCATCAAACGTTCTGTAACATAGTCAAGCAGGGAACGATGTTCCTTGAGCACAGCAAGGACATGGGAATAGCGTTCATCAAGGATACGGGCTATTTCTTCATCAATGTATTTCTGAGTTTCCTCACTGAATTCCCTGACAAGTTCAGGTTCCTGAGGACCATTATAGCCACGACCACCCTTGCCAAGCGTCATGTTCTTGAACCGCTCACTCATGCCATAGTCACAAATCATGCTTTTTAGGATGCCTGTTGCACGTCCTATGTCGTTGGCAGCTCCGGTGGAAATTTCACCGAACACAACTTCCTCTGCAGCACGACCACCCAAAAGCGTATCTATCTCATTGATAAGGTCTTTTTTGGTCTGAAAGTTCTTTTCTTCTTCTTCACGATACTGAGTAAAGCCGCCCACACCATGGGAACGAGGAACAACCGTTATCTTGTTTACAGGAGGATAATCAGGGGTAAATGCACCAACAAGGGCATGTCCACTTTCATGAACAGCAACAAGCTTGTGCTCCTTTTCGTTTTCCCGGCGATTTTTCTTTTTCAAGCCAATGCTTACTTTATCAATGGCATCATTGAAATCCATCATGATCACTTTTTTGTGTCCATTACGAACAGCAAGCAAGGCAGCTTCGTTCACAACATTGGCTAAATCTGCACCTGCAAAGCCGATGGTTCCATGAGCAAGAGATGTAAAATCAACATCATCATCAAGCTTGACGTTCTTTGCATGAATGCGAAGGATTTCTTCCCTGCCCTTTACATCAGGACGTTCTACAGGAACTTGCCTGTCAAAGCGACCTGGACGCAGCAGTGCAGGATCAAGAATATCGGCACGGTTTGTTGCTCCAAGGATAATAAGTCCCTTTTCGTTGTCAAAACCGTCCATTTCAACAAGCAACTGATTCAAAGTCTGTTCACGTTCATCGTTTCCGCCAAGATTGTTTACACGGCTCTTACCGATAGCATCAAGTTCATCAATGAATATGATGCAGGGAGCTTTTTCACGTGCAGTACGGAACAAATCCCTTACGCGACTTGCACCTACACCAACAAACATTTCAACAAAGTCAGAGCCACTTATCCGAAAGAATGGAACTCCAGCTTCTCCTGCAACAGCACGAGCCAAAAGCGTTTTACCAGTTCCCGGAGGTCCAACGAGCAGTACACCCTTAGGAATTTTTCCACCAATGTCAGTATATTTTTTGGGGCTTTTCAAAAAGTCAACGACTTCCACAAGTTCTTCTTTTGCTTCATCAACACCAGCAACATCAGCAAATCTCGTTTTGACCTTGCCCTCGTCAACAGCCTTTGACCTTCCGCCACCGGATCCAAAAATAGAACCACCCAAGCCACTTCCCATCTTACGGAAAAACAGCCAGTACATAAATCCAATCAAAGCCAGCGTTGTCACAAGATTCATGATAACCTGCAAGACATAGCCGTTCTGTCGCGTTACAAATTTATAGTCAACGCCCTTTTCATCAAGCAGGTCCAGAAAACTCTGCACGACTATGCCAGTCGTCCTGTATACATTCTTTTTCTGAGTCTGAGAACCGAAAATCTGCATGTACTTGCTGAACGGAGACTCATCTGCCGCAGTAGCAGACTCTTCGTAACCTAAAAAATAATTGTCACTCATTTCTACACGGACAATCTTGCCGTCTTCTATCAATTTGCGGAATTCAGAAAAGTCTATCAAATCGTCAGGCTTTGAAGAAAACAGCAGGTTAAAGAAACCGAACAGACAGACTGCAATCAGAATAAACACCACAATTGGAAAATGAGGTTTGTTAGAATTATTGTCTCCATTTCCCTTCTTTTTTTCATTTTCGTCTATTGATAATTTAAAAAAGCCATACGGATCGTTTTCTCCGTTCTTTTTTTCATCATCGCGCTTATCTTCGTTATCGTTCATACAACCTCAAAAAACTTAAGTACACTATATACTATAGTAAAAAAATTGTCTTTAGTCGATATAAAAATCATTAATGAACTGTTATTTTTATTTTTGACATCTTTCACAAAAGACTTATTGATAAAAGAACATAAATTACATATAGTACAACGCTATGAGTAAGAATGCTTCTAAAAAATCTGGAATGGACATGACATCGGGAGAACCATTCAAACTGTTGGTGCTCTATTCTTTTCCCATACTACTCGGAAACATGTTTCAGCAACTGTACAACATGTGTGACACCATAATTGTAGGGCGTTTTTTAGGACCGGAAGCCCTTGCAGCCGTGGGTAATACAGGTCCCATGAATTTTCTGGTATTGGGGTTTCTATACGGCATGACAAGCGGCTTTGCAGTCGTAACAGCACAACGCTTCGGTGCACATGACACAGAGGGGCTAAAACGTTCGGTGGCAATCAACATCCAGCTGAATCTGATTATGGGCATTGTCATAACAATACTAGCATGCCTGCTCACCCGCCCGATTCTAAAGCTCATTCACACACCAGAAGATATTATGGAGCAGTCCTTCTCCTACATATTTGTCATTTTTGCAGGCATTCCGTCAATGGTACTGTACAATGGATGTTCATGCATCCTGCGTTCTGTAGGCGACAGCAAGACTCCCTTGTACTTCCTCCTCATGGCATCAGTCCTCAACATTGTACTTGACATTGTGTTCATTGCATCATGTCACTGGGGCATTGCAGGTGCTGCATGGGCAACTGTCATTTCCAACATTGCAAGCGGCATCCTGTCAGTCGTCTGGATCATCATAAAATATCCGATTCTTCACGTACAGAAAAAGCACTTTGCCCCTGACATGGCATTTGCCATCAAGCACCTGAACATCGGCATGAACATGGGCTTTCAGTTTAGCATCACTGCAATAGGAACAATCGTCCTTGAAGGCGCACTCAACATGTTCGGTTCTACAAAAATAGCAGCATTCACCGCAGCCCAAAAAGTTGAACAACTTGTCACAGTTGCCGCCGGTGTCATGGGCATTACCATAGCAAACTACGGAGGTCAAAATCTAGGGGCTGGTCGAATTGACCGCATAAAAGAAGGTGTAACAAAAGCAATCATCATCAGCATTGCCTTTGCCGTTCTCGCAGCAGTCCTAGCACTTTCACTCAGCAATCAATTGGTTGGGCTGTTTCTTGACAGACATTCCCTGAATGAAACCACATGGAACGAAATTCTCTTGTCAGCACGGGAATATCTGAAAATCACAACGATATTCTTTCCCGTTCTGTTTGTCATATTCATTTATCGAAATATTCTTCAAAGCATAGGAAAGGGCTTTTGGCCATTGATGGGAGGCGTATTCGAACTGATTGCCCGTACGGCAGCATCGTTTACACTACCACTTTTTTGGGGTTTCGCAGGAATATGTGCAGCAGAACCATTGGCATGGTTTGCTGCAGCAATTCCTTTATGCATAGCCTATTACACAATCATTTCAAAACTGCGACTAAGCAATTAGGCAAGACACAAACGTAGGGAAACCGCTCAATTCAGAGGTTTCCTTAATATTTCACAAGATAATTGTCGTTGCTTCCTGAATAGAATGCAATCAACTCTGAGGCAAACTTTTCCTGAAGGTTTGCCTTGTATTCTTCTATAGTCGAAATATAGTTCAACGTTGTCTGTGGAGTCTTGTTGCTCTGAACCTTATTGCGTCCGGCATTGTACATTGCAAGACCTGCAATTTCATTACCTGCAGTTTCAATGCAGTACTTCAAATGAGACATTCCATAATAGGCAGAAATGCGAGGATCATAAAAATCTTCTTCAGACAATTTCGGAAA
>JAFVDR010000203.1 GCA_017476165.1 Treponema sp.
AATGGAGAAGTGCTGGGCAACATGCCGGCGAGAGAATACTTTGCGTATAAGAAAAAGCTGATACCGGATATTCTGCACGCTTATCGGAAGCTGGCGGAAGAATACGATATCATTGTGATTGAAGGGGCGGGAAGCCCCGCCGAAATCAATTTAAAGCAAGATGACATTGTCAATATGGGACTTGCCCAGCGGCTTGATGCTCCCGTGCTCCTTGTTGGAGACATTGACAGGGGCGGCGTGTTTGCACAGCTGATAGGCACTCTTGTTCTTTTGGAAAAACAGGAACGGGCACGTGTAAAAGGACTTGTCATCAATAAATTCAGGGGTGACAAGAGCATCCTTGCTCCAGGAATAAAAATGCTTGAAGACAAGACGGCTCTCCCTGTTGTGGGGACAGTTCCCTACATGAATCTTTTGCTTGATGACGAAGATAGCCTTACCGAACGGTTTGCGGCATCGTCAGAAAGACCTCTTGAACATGCTGCCATTGACATAGTTATACTGCGGCTTCCGCATATTTCTAATTTCTCTGACTTTACGGTGTTTGAGTCCTATCCAGACGTGTGCGTCCGCTATGTTTCGAAAGCCTGTGACATAGGTGTGCCAGACCTTTTGATAATTCCCGGTTCAAAAAGTACATCGCATGACATGCTGTGGCTAAAGGAAAGTGGTTTTGAAGGATCGATTCGTTCCTGTGCCATGGAAAAAAATGTGGTAGTCTTTGGAATCTGTGGAGGCTTTCAGATGCTGGGCAATATAATAGAAGAAGACGGAACGTGTGTCCAAGGCCTTGGGCTTCTTCCGGTGCAAACCTCCTTTTCAAATTCTAAAATCAGGACTCGGGTACGCGGAAAGATTTTTCCTTTGACTGGAACTCTGGCTCCGCTTTCGGGTGTTTCCATAGAAGGCTACGAAATTCACATGGGGATAACGAAACGTATTGACAGCAACGATGGCTCCAAGCCTGTCGCATCGCTAAAAGATACTGTTACCGGAATGTCAAAGCAGGATGGCATTTTCTTTGGCAATGTATATGGAACATACGTACATGGTTTTTTTGATGCAGACGGCGTGTGTTCAACTTTGCTAAAGGCTTTGGCAGTCAGAAAGGGCGTATCTGTTTCTGCCGAAAAGGTCAAATCTGTTTTTGAAATTAAAAACGAGCAGTATGACATGCTTGCACAGACGGTGAGGGCACACATGGACATGCCGTACATATATGATATCATGGCAACATCTAAAAAATTCTGATTGGGCTTGGTGACCGACATTAGAGCGGGTTTTTGTCCGAATTTTCAGTTGCCGATAACGAATACAGGAGTGGAAATGGTGGCCTTTGAACATATTCTTCCAATGGACATTGAAAAAGAAAGCTTTCGGATTATAGGGGCAGAACTTTCCAGGCGGCATATTGTCCTGTCTGATGACAAGGCAGATATTGTTATGCGCGTAATCCATACTACTGCTGATTTTGACTATGCTTTGACACTTGCGTTTTCTGAAGGATTCTTCGAAAAAGCCCGTTCAGTGCTTGAAAATAGTCCGCACATAGTGACTGACACAAACATGGCCCTGTCTGGCATAAACAAAAAGTCTCTTTCCAAACTGGGAGGTAAAGGACACTGCTTTATGGCAGACGATGATGTTGCAAAAAAGGCAAAAGATAATTCCGTTACAAGGGCGTATGTCAGCATGGAAAAAGCATTCTCTGAAAAGGCAGCCAGCTTTCCCGATGCCCCCCTTGTATTTGCAGTGGGCAATGCTCCGACAGCCCTGTTGTCCTTGTGCAACCTTATGCAGAAAGGCTTTTTACCCCAGGTTGTCATTGGTGTTCCTGTTGGCTTTGTAAATGTCGAAGCTTCTAAAGAACTGCTGGAACAGATGTGCACGGAGCATGGCGTTCCGTTCATCATAAACAAGGGGCTTAAGGGTGGAAGCACCGTTGCTGCTGCCATCTGCAATGCATTGCTGTACAAGACTCTGGGAAGCAGGGACTAGGCATGGCAGAATCAGGCTCTTTTTTTCTGACAAAACAGAAGGATAAGCCCGAAATCGGCTTTACAACGGGAACATGTGCTGCTGCTGCTGCGTGTGCTGCCGCCAGGATGCTTGTGACTGGAAAGCCTGTGCATTATGTGCGAGTCCTGACACCAAAGGGTATCCCCGTGCTGATAGAGGTTCTTGAGGCAACGGTAACAGAGGGGGCTTCGGGATGTGCCGTTGCACAGTGTGCAGTGCGCAAGGAAAGCGGTTCCGACCCTGATGTTACAAACGGAGTTCTTGTGCATGCACTTGTAAGCTTGTCAAAAGACTGTTCAATAGAGATAGATGGAGGTTTGGGAGTTGGCAGGGTAACGCTTCCGGGGCTTGACCAAAATGTCGGCTGTGCTGCAATCAACCGCGTTCCGCGTCAGATGATTACAGAATGCGTCAGAAAAGAAATAGGGAACAAGCGCGGAGCCAGGATTGTAATCAGCATTCCTGAGGGGCTGGCGTTGGCTTCAAAAACCTTTAACCCACGCTTGGGAATAATCGGTGGCATATCGGTGCTGGGAACGAGCGGCATTGTAGAACCTATGAGCCAGCAGGCATTGCTTGATACCATTCAGGTTGAAATAAACATGCGGAAATCTCTGCACTATCCAGTACTCCCTATGGTTCCTGGCAACTATGGCAAAGATTTTCTTTTAAAATCGTACGGTTTTTCAATAGAAACAGCTGTAACAACTTCAAATTTCATTTATGATAGTATACGCAAGGCTGTTGAAACAGGATTCTCGAAAATCCTGTTCATTGGGCATATAGGCAAGCTTGTCAAGGTTGCCGGAGGCATCAGGAATACGCATTCAAAGTACGGAGACCATAGAATGGAAATTTTGTGTTCCATTGTTCACGATGTCGTGTCGGGTAGAAATGCACAGCTTGATGAAAAACTTCAGCATGCCATTTCTGCATGCGTTTCAACAGATAATGCCGTACGAGTTTTGGTAGAAGAAGGTTGTGCAGTCCCCGTTTTGAAAGAAATGACTGTACGCATTCACTCGAACATGTCCTGTTGGGCAGGAAACGGCGTTCAGGTTGAAGTAATCGTTTTTTCTAATGTGCATGGATTACTTGGCCAAACA
>JAFVDR010000204.1 GCA_017476165.1 Treponema sp.
AAATAGAGATTAAACATATTTCTCATCCAGATTTAATGAAAAATTCTGGCTATGAGATTTTATCAAAATGCAAAGAACATAGTTTTTCTATTCTCGAATTAAATGAGAATCATATTCGCAATCTTCATACTTTGTACCGTGCAGAAAATGCACCGAAACATAATGACCCATTTGACAGAATGTTGTTAGCACAAGCAAAATCAGAAAATATGATTTTTGTGACGCACGATTCTCTGATTCCTTATTACAATGAATCTTGCATTTTATCGGTATAATGTAGGTAACAGAGATGCAGATATAGCTATGAAGACCGTTTCCATAAAAATTCCTGATGATATGGCTGAATATACTACAGTTCAATCTGAAAGTGCAGAACTTATGCGCAATGCAATGATTCTGTTTCCTTATATTCAGAACGAAATGATTTCTCACGGTAAGGCGGCTCAAATTCTTGGAATTCATAAAATGGATTTAATCGCCCTGTACAGTACTCTTGGGATTCCATACCTTGACCAGACAAAAGAAGAGCTAGAAAGTGACCTTTCAATGTTAAAGAATCTTCGGAGCAGAACCGCCTGACCAGCTCAAAATCAGCAACATCCGCTTGGACGAATTTCTGATTCAAAAAGATCTGAAAATATTATAATCCATAAAGAGTTTCTACAAAATCATTTATATTCTGCTCTATTTGCGATAATTCATCTGAAATGTTTTCCGCTTTGGCTTTATTTTGTGCTACAGATTGCTTTAATTCAACTGCTTTTTAAACAGAGGTTCTATTTTTTCTAGGTCTTGTCTTGCAGGAAGCGTACAGAGAAAATCCGTGCGATGATTTTTGCCTTGACATCATCGAGGCGGCGGCGGACTATAAGGACCTGATTGCCCGTCTTACCGCGTGGAAAGAAGAAGTCTGTGGCACAGCGTAATGTGCTAGTCATCCGCAATCAGCGTGAAATCGTTTTTGCGGTAGCGGATAAGCCCATCGTTTTGCATTCGGGAAAGTTCCACGCTCATCGCACTGCGCTCGATAGAAAGATAGTCGGCGAGTTGCTGGTGGTCGAAGGGAATCGCAAAATGCTCCGAGCCGCAAAGCCGCGATTTGCGAGAGAGTAAGAATGTCGGTTTTGTTTCACATACCAAAAGCATAGCACAAGCCGCCGAAAAAATCACTTTGAAAACAACAGCACGAATGCGATGATAATGACGAACACAAAATCTCAGTTGAGGAACAGTGGAACCCCATATAAAAATAGTGGCAATTCTGTCATTCCAATCTCTGTGACTCCGTCATTCCAATCTCTGTGGCTCTGTTATTCCAACCTCTGCGACTCCGTCATTCTAATCTCTGCGACTCCGTCATTCTAATCTCTGCATCGCCGTTATTCCAATCTCTAAAAAATGATGGAGTAGAGTTTAATCTACATTTTAGGCATTTTTTTTCTGGTATATTACAACCAACATCATATTAAGGAGGACACTATGTCTGAAGCTTTACAAACAAACTTCAACGATGTTGAAGCAGAAGGAAGGATTATGCTCATCAAGAACCCACTTGGAAACGGTTCTGAGTATTATGGAAGATTTAACCGCAAAATGGTTAATACAAGAACGCTCATTGCACGCATTCAGGCCCGCAAGGCTGGTACAAACGAGCTGAACGTACAGCAGATTGCAGGATTCCTAAAGGAGGAGGCTCTTGCAGCTCTCAGAAACGGGGAAGCTGTGAATGTCCTGGATTTGGGAACATTCTACATTACTCCAAAAGGCAAATTCAACGGAACGAACTTCGTAACGAAGGACGGTTCCAAGCCGCTTCAGGTAAAATGTACACCGTCATTGCTTGCGCAAAGTACTGTTGAAAACATCCTGATTACGAATATCAGCGTTTCAGAAGGAGGCATCAAAATCAGGAGAATCTTCAACAAGTATACGGAACTGGAAGACGGCATTCTGTCATGTGGCAAGGAAGCAAGGATTACAGGACAAAAGCTTAAAATTGGAGGAAAGGATAGCGGCATATTCCTGTGTCCTATAAATGAAGAAGGTGAAATTTCTCAGTCCCAAGAAACCTGGATGCAATGTACCCACATTACAGAGAATACAGAAAAAACGCTGGATTTCTACATTCCCGACAATGTGGATACTGGAAAAAAATACAAGATTCTTGTACGCACAGCGTATGCAGGAAAGAACAAGGACGACAGAAAAACCTTGCTCCAAGTTCTTTCCGGAGTAGTATCGATAGAAAACTAGCGTAATGCAAATCTAATGACCACCTCTCGAAACCCGATTTTTTCGGTGTTTCAGAGGTGGCATTTAATATAAAAAGTGGCGCTTTTTCAAATTTAGGGTAAAATAGAATGGATGGAGAATTGTATGAAAAAAAGATTTTCTGCACTGAGATTTCTGCTTGCACTTGGATGTGTTCTGTTTTTTATCAGTTCCTGTTCAGACAGTTCAGACTCAGACACAGACGTAAGCGTAAACATTGATGAAGAAGTTCGGACGGTTCATCGGCTGACGAACGAATTTCGCACAGGAAGCGAAGCCTTTTACCTAAATGAAGACAACACAACAAAAACCAGCGTTGTTGGACAGCTTGGAACGCTTACACTGGATGAGGATTTGTGCAAGGCTGCAACAGTCAGAGCAAAAGAAATAGTAACATCTTTTTCACACACACGCCCCAACGGTTCAAGCTGCTTTTCTGTTTTATCAGAATGTGGCATTTCATATTCTGCTGTCGGTGAAAACATTGCAGCCGGCAACAAATCGGGACAGCAAACTTTTTTGCAATGGAAAGAAGACAATAAAGACTATGCAGGCCAAGGACACAGGCGCAACATGTTGGGAAAAAATTCTACCAGAATAGGCATTGCCTACGTCTATGACACAAACAGCACCTACAAGTATTACTGGGTAATGATACTGGCAAAATAACGAATGCAGCTTACATGAAAGCGGAAGCAAAGCTTCCTGCCGTTATGTCATCGGCAATCTGAATAATTTTAATATCATCCGGCAGCAAAGCTTTTAATCTGCTTTCCATCGCTTCCTTTAAACGCGGTGTTTTCCAGAATGTGCTTCCATTGCATGCAATACTCACTGTACCACAGCCTTGCTTTTTGTCTGCTGCAAGAATTGCTGCATATACAGCTTCTGCAGAAAGATATGCCGCCCGCTCAACAACACTGCAGCCAAACTCTTTTACCACCAAACAATCTTCTTCCGTTCCAGAAAACATTTTTTTCCTCTGCAAAACAGGATCAAGATCTGCAGCAGTAAGC
>JAFVDR010000205.1 GCA_017476165.1 Treponema sp.
AAGCTTGACTTTCACTTTTTTTGTTTTTTTCTCAGAAACTATCAGGATTATGAGTCAAATGCCATTCGCCACAATCATCGCATTGATATACATAAAGCCTTTTTAAAATTATGGTAAACGAAAATTCATAGCCTTTAACTTTAACTAATTCAAAAGGGAAAAATGCAGTCATTGTTGGCTAGATTATGGCTACAGGCTTAACAGTTGTTCATCTTGACAGAGGTCTTCTTTTTCTTGATTACGGATATAATTCCGTATGACCTTCTCATCAAGTCCTACTGTTGAAATGGATATCCTCGTTCGGCTTTCCTTCTTGTCAGCGAGCCGATGCGGTTCTTCCCCTAAATCCTTTCGGATTGACTCATACGGCTTCTTCTTTCTGTAGAAAAAGCAAATTCGATTTTAAATTTTCTTTCTTGTAATTACTTGCCATTTATGGCATTATCTGCTACATTCTGAACTGCTGCGTCTATATGATTCTGCTATGGCAGAATACGTGCGGTGCACATTTTTTCAGATTATACGTTTGCGATTAATGGTCTTGTCCAAATCACCAAGTATGTCAAAATCCTGCAACATTATTATTTTTCTCATGGAGGACGTTATGAACAAGTATGTCAAGCGTTATCTTGTTGATGCTTTGGGAGGAATGGCTCTTGGTCTTTTTTCCACACTCATCATTGGTCTGATTATCGGTCAGATTGGTAAATTTTTTCCTGCAACTGTTGCTGGTCAGTTTCTGATTAAAATAGGTCAGCTGCTCACGGTGTTTACTGGTGCCGGCATTGCTGTTGGCGTGGCACACTCGCTTGGCGCCCCAAAGCTTGCCGTGTATGGAAGCATCCTTACAGGTACAGTGGGTGCCTATGCCCCAAAATTTGTTGCCGCCATTACCCAGCAGGCAACTGCATTTGTAACGGAAAGCGGAGCTATTGTACTTGCAGGTCCTGGCGACCCTCTTTCTGCATTCGTTGCGGCTCTTGTCGGTGCTGAGCTCGGCCGCCTTGTATTTGGAAAAACAAAGGTAGACATTCTTATTGTTCCTGCCGTGACAATCATTACGGGAGCCTTTGTCGCCGTTATCTTTGGACCTCCTCTTGCTACTGCTGCAAAATGGCTCGGTCATGCAATTAACCTTGCAACGGAACTGCATCCATTCTGGATGGGCATCATTTTGAGTGTTGTAATGGGGTGCATTCTTACGCTGCCTATTTCTTCTGCAGCTATTGCAATCATGCTTGGCATGACTGGCCTTGCAGGGGGAGCTGCAACGGCAGGATGTTCTGCTCAGATGATTGGTTTTGCCATTATCAGCTTTAAGGATAACGGGTTTAACGGTCTGTTTGCACAGGGAATAGGAACGTCGATGCTCCAGATTCCGAACATTGCCAAAAAGCCTGCAATCTGGATTCCTCCGACACTGGCTTCTGCAATTACAGGTCCAATGGCAACGTGCCTGTTCAAGATGAAAACGCTTCCTGCTGGTGCCGGCATGGGAACAAGCGGGCTTGTTGGACAGATAATGACGTTCCAGGCAATGTCTGGCGAAGAATCTGCATGGCTCATCATTGTAAAGATGCTGGTGATTGATTTTATTCTGCCTGCCGTGCTGAGCTATGCAATCTATTTCTTTATGAGACGCAAGGGCTGGATAAAGGATGGCGACATGACGCTTTCTGCGTAGGAATGCTGTACAGCAAGATTTGAGTAAACGTTCTTTCTTATCATAGAAAGGCAGACTTGAAAGATTTTTGGGCACCTCAACAAACTTTTTTCGAGGTGCCCCTTCTGCTTTTGAAACTGCCCCTTCTGTCGGAAGGTTCTGCCTGCTGTCAGCCTACATGTTCGTGTGGAGCCACACAATCATTTCTCCTTCCTTTCTGTTGCCCCAAGCTCCATAGGGAATTGCCGTAAGACTGATGTCTTTTAAGACAGGAGGATTTGTGCAAATTGCATCTTCGTCTTCCTGCTGTGCAGACAGCTTTTTGCCATTGAAACGCAAGACCAGCGTGCCGTCCAAAAGGTCGTCTTTCCATTCTTCTGAAAAGACAGTTGCTTTATCAATGTACACGGCTGCAAGGTCAGCACCGTTGTCGCATTCTTCAATGCAGTATACTTCCGGTCCACGTATGATTGCTGCCTTGCCGCAGTTTGCTCTTACGAGTGGATTTGCAAAAACAACGTGAGCATTTATTTTGAACGCTACTTCTACTATGTCGTGTTCCCATTCTCGTGTTATGGCACAGTAGTTGCCGTGTTCCTCGCCTGAATGGCAGTCTTGTTTTTTTCCATTGATTGTAACGGTAAAGTCCTCTGCAAATTCTGGCTTTCTGATGTTGAGCGTAAAAGTGTGGTTAGGTGCCGTTACTGTGAGCATCACCTTGCCGTTGCGGGGGTACACTGTCTGCAAGTCCATGTGTACTTCCTCGCCGTCAACATAAACAGTCGATTTGTTCTGTATGAATAGATTTACGTATGCATTGCTGCCTTCTACATCGTAAATGTATTGTCCCAAAGATGCAAATGTCCGTGCGATGTTCGTAGGGCAGCAGGCAACGTCAAACCATTTTTGCCTGACAGGCTTTACGTGTGCACGGGATGTGTTGTTCATGCAGCTTTCCGGCCACACTTCCAGTGGGTTTACGTAAAAGTATCGGTTTCCTTCCAGGGAGATTCCTGCCCGTACGGTGTTGTATAGTGCCCGTTCGCATATGTCTATGTAGGAAGCGTCATGTGTCAGGTGAGCCATCCTAAAGCCGAACAGTGCCAGTCCAATAGATGCACAGGTTTCGGAATAGTTGCAGTCGTTCGGCAGATCGTAGTCGGTGGTGAACCGTTCTAGATAGCCGGACGAACCTATGCCTCCTGTAATGTACATCCTCTTTTCAGTCATGTTCTTCCACAGCACCTTACACTGTTCGGCAAGTCGTTCATCATGATTGATTTTTGCAAGATCTGCCATTGCACAATACAGGTAAACTGCACGGACTGCATGACCTTCTGCCGTTGACTGCTGGCGTACGGGAAGGTGCGATTGAGAGTATCGCGGATCATAATTGTTGAATTCGTAAAAGATGTGCTTGAATCCCGGTGCTTTCATCTGCTCCAAAAAGATGTTCGGAGTTTTTCCCCGTTCGTCTATGAAATAGGATGCCAAGTCTAGATACACTTTGTTTTTTGTTGCATTATACAGCTTTATGAGTGCAAGTTCTATTTCCGGGTGTCCCGGATATCCGCGGATCTTTCCTTTTTCCGTGCCGAATGTCTTTGCTATCAAGTCAGATAGTCTGCATGCACAGTCCAGAAGCTTTGTCTTTCCCGTAGAACGGTAATAGGCAACGGCTGCTTCTATAAGGTGTCCTGCACAGTACAGCTCATGTCCTTCGCACAGGTTTTTCCATTTGTTTTCAGGTTCTACTACTGTGTAGTAGGTATCAAGATATCCGTCTGGTTCCTGTGCGTTGCAAATAAGGTCTATGACGTAGTCTGCCTTCTTTTCAAGTTCTGCATCGGGATGCGATGCAAGGCTATAGGCAACTGCTTCAAGCCACTTTGCTGCATCCGAGTCCTGAAAGACTGTTCCCTTGCGCTCTCCTTTTTCAAGACCGCCTGCAATCTTGAAATTGGCAAGGCAGTAGCTGGGTGCTGCATCGGGAACATTGTCATTGAGGATGTCCCATTGATAGGGAAGAACTTTGTCTCCAATCAGTTTTGTATATTTGTTCCAGTAATCGTCGTCGATATGGATGTCTTTTAAACGTATTCCATCCGCTGTCTGCATAAGATGCTCCTGTGAAAAAAATAGTAGAGTTGTTATTTTACCTAAACGTTTCATATAGGATAGAGCGGTTTTCCTAAAAAATCAAGAAAATTTTATTCCCATTTCTGAAAAAGTGATGTACAGTTTATGAGATGGCAACTATAAAACAGATAGCACAGATGGCTGGTGTTTCCACTGCAACAGTTTCCAACGTGCTGAACGGAAGAGCAGGTGCGGCAGGACCTGAAAAAACTGCGGAAATATTTGAGATTGCAAAAAAACTCAATTATACGGCAAATGCGTTTGCCCGCAGGCTTCAGCAGGGGAAATCCAACTGCATTGGAGTCATAACTGAAGATCTTACCGTTTTTAACACC
>JAFVDR010000206.1 GCA_017476165.1 Treponema sp.
AATCTTCAATCCGTTGCATACGACATATCTCCACTTTTCATGAGAATTACTCAGGATGAAGAGTTAAAGAAAATATTTGCTACAGCACAGGAAGAAGATAAGGATTACCACTTGAAGAAATCTGAAATTGTTTCAAATTCCGTTCTTTCACCTGTGGAAAAAGAAACGCTTATTGAAATCCTTAATAAAATAAAATAATTCCAGTGGGGAATGTTTTTATCGTGTTCTATGTATTGAGAGCACCTCGAAAAACTCGCCTATGACAATTTTTCGAATGTGCCGATGAGTTCAAGCTTGCATTGCAACTATAGTCTTTATAATAGCACGAGTCACTACGTTGCATTTTCAGAGTTACCTCGAAAAACTGAAGTTTTTCGAGATTCCCTTGACTTTAGATTTCGTTTCACTCATACTGTAACTGTGGAGTTGGATGATTGTTTTTTCAAGAGGTGGTTAACATGAAAAAGTATATTGCATTTTTTATTTGTTTTCTGTGTCTTGCTGCAGGAGCTGTAGCAAAGACTTCGTTTAGAGAGGGTGAGACGCTATATGTATCTGTAAAGTCTTCTGAACTTAAGAATGGAACCGGACGTTTTGCTTCTAAGGTTGCAAAAGTAACTTATGGTGATCGCGTTACTGTTTTGCAGCCAGAAGACAAAAATACAAAGGTCAAGCTTTCCGATGGTACCATCGGATGGATTGCAACAGGAAGCCTGACAAGGAAGAAAATAGTAAAGTCTTCTGGAGGTTCTACGGTAAAGGCTTCAACGAGTGAAATTGCTCTTGCAGGAAAAGGTTTTTCGGATGAGTCAGAAAAAGCTTACAAATCATCAAACTCTGCACTTGATTATGCAGGGGTCGATGAAATGGAAAAAATATCGGTTTCCTCCGAAGCCTTGCAGAGTTTTATTGAAACGGGAAATCTTTCTGATGGAGGAGAGGAGTGATGTTGTCACGGCTCTTAATCCGAAACTTTGCCTATGCTTCCATGCTGATGACCATGATTTCCTGTGCATCAGCAGATGGCTTTTCTACAAAAGTAGCATCTCTGAAGGATAAGATGACTGCTGCAGGGGAAAAGACTGAATCAAAGGTTAATCAAAAAACAGATTCAATTAGGGCTGCAGGGAGCAGTTTTTCAAAAGCTTTTGAAGACATCCCTCCCGAAGATGAATATTATATTGGACGGTCTGTTGCGGCTACAATCCTTGCGAATTATAAAACGTATGAAAATGAAAAACTTCAAGTCTACTTGAACAATATCTGTCAGGCATTGGTAATAAATTCTGATGTTCCGGAAATTTTCAATGGATATCATGTAAAGGTTCTTGATTCAACTGAAATCAATGCTTTTGCAACTTCGGGAGGACACGTTTTCATCACGAAGGGACTCATTGGTTGTACATCTAATGAAGATTCCCTTGCTGCTGTCATTGCTCATGAAATAGGTCACATTCAGTTAAAGCATGGTCTTAAGGCCATAAAAAATGACCGCTTCATGTCTGCAACGAAGCAGACGGTTAAAGCTGTAACGCAGAGTCCTGAAAAAAATCAGGCAGAAGAAATGGATGGCATGGTGAATGACGTTATGTCCCAAATGGTAAATAATGGATATTCCCAAAAGCAGGAATTTGAAGCAGATGCATTTGCTGTTAAGTTGCTTGAGGATTCTGGCTATGCACCTTCAGAGATGGTGACAATGCTTGAATTGATTGAAAAAAATCAGAAAAATTCAAAGGCTGGTTTGTATAAGACGCATCCTACTCCAAAGTCAAGAATTACAAATGTAAAGGCAAACATGGGGAAAAAGGCATCTGCAATCAAAGTGGATGAATCGAGAACACGACGTTATAATGAAGTTATGAGTGCATATGCAGGTAAATAAAAAAAAGACTCATCGTCTTATAAAGACGGGACTTGCTGTTTTTGCAGCGGTCTGCTTCCTTCATGTCTCAGGTGCTCTTGACTGGATTGAACACAAAGCGTATGACAGCAGAATGTACCGTACTGCAGATGCTTTTTCTCCTTCTGAAGAAATAGCAGTTGTGCTGTTGGATCAAGACAGCCTTGATTGGGCAAAAGTAAATGAAAAATGGGGCTGGCCGTGGCCTAGAGAAAGCTATGCCAAAATCATTGATTTTTTTCACAGAGGACATGCGGCTTCCGTTGCATTTGATATGCTGTATACAGAACCCTCTGTATATGGCATCAAGGATGATAAAGCTCTTGCAGATGCCTGTGAACGTGCAGGAAATGTTGTCTTGACAGTATATTACGATGATTCGTTTGAAAATCCGCTGTATCCTGTTGAGCCGATTGCCAGTTCTGCTACTATTTTAGCAAATGTAACTAGTACTCTTGATTCTGACGGATATGCTCGTCGTAGTCGCTTTTATGCTTCTTCAAAAAAAGCTGAACCAGGGTTAGCTGTTGCCAGCCTGCAATTGTCTGATGAATTGTCTTTCCTTTCCGATGTGCCACGAGCTAAGGATGGTGGCATGTATGTTCGTTTTCAGCGTGATTTGACACGTTTTGCACCATATAATGCAGCCCAAATTATTGCAAGTGAAGAAGCTCTTGAACGTGCAGAACGGGATGGCGTAGAACCAGATTTTTCTGGTGATTTGATTGATCCTGCTACTTTTGAGGGAATGCATGTCTTTTTCGGATTGTATGCACCAGGACTTTTTGATATATGTACTTCGCCTGTTTCTGCGGTGTATCCTGGTGTTGGCGTTCATATTTGTCAGCTTGACACGATTCTTGAAGGTCGATTCTTAAAGGATAGTTCCATTATTCTTGTTTTGATGTTGATTTTGATGGCAACTGTTTTAGGCATTGGTCTTGGAGCTGTGTTTAATCAGATTCAATTAAGAAAGATTATTGCCGAAACTGTTTTATTTGTCCTGATCGTCTGTTTTTATATAGTTGGAACATACTGGATATTTGTCAAGGGTCTTATTCTCCCTGTAGTAGCACCTGTTTTGGCTTTTGTCGGTTCTTTTATCATATCTGTTGCAGAGTCATATATTATTGAAGGTCGTCAGAGGCGGTATCTCAAGTCTGCATTTCGCCAGTATCTGAGCCCAGCAGTCATTGACAGCTTGATTGAAAACCCAAATCTCTTGAAGCTTGGAGGAGAACGTCGGGAAATTACGGCATTTTTTTCAGATATACAGGGGTTTACGACTATTTCCGAAGGTTTGTCTCCAGAGCAGCTTACTCAGTTTTTGAATATGTATTTGAGTGCCATGTCAGATATTATTCTTGCTCATGGAGGAACTATAGACAAATATGAAGGTGATGCTATCATTGCATTCTGGAATGCTCCGACATATCAGAATGATCATGCAAAACGAGCTGTTGAGGCTGCACTTGAGTGTCAACAGAAACTCAAACAGATGCAGTCTCATCTTATTGCAATTACACGACGTCCTGTCAAGCAGAGAATAGGATTGAATACTGGTGTTGCGACTGTGGGCAACTTTGGTTCAAACAAGCGTTTTGACTACACCATGATGGGTGATGCCGTAAATCTTGCTTCCCGTCTAGAAGGTATAAACAAGCAGTTTGGTACGTATACCATGTGCTCTGAGCAAACAATGAAAAGGGCATCTGAAGCTGGTTGTCAGCTTTTCTTTAGAAATATTGCAAATATTGTCGTTGTCGGTAGGCGTGAACCGGTGAGGGTATACACCCCTATGGAACAGTCTGAAGCAAAAGCA
>JAFVDR010000207.1 GCA_017476165.1 Treponema sp.
AGGAATTACTTCCAGCAAGCGGACAATTACAGAGCAGATGATGAATCTGGATTTGAAGAACGCTTACGAATACGGAATAAAATGGATTAAGCAACATCCAGAAATCACAGTGAATTCGCTTATAAGCCTTTCGGCAAAAGTAATGGCACGGACTGGAAGCGAGTATCACACAATTACAGGTGATTTTTCTGCGGCAAAAGGAGAACTCAGAAAAGTAAATGTAACTGCAGGATTTGGCGGAACCTCTTATATGGCGTATCAGAAAGTTCCTGCAAAGCTTGAATCATTTTGCCAGAAGTTGAATGAACGCCGCCAAAATATAGATCCAAAAGACATTGTTTCTGTTTACAATCTAAGTTTTTGGGCGCATTATGAACTGGTAACGATTCATCCGTGGGCAGACGGAAACGGACGGATGAGCCGCCTTTTGATGAATCTCTTGCAATGGGAGTTCGGTCTTATCCCTTCAAAGGTTCTAAAAGAAGACAAAGCGGAATACATTCAGGCTCTTATAGACTCACGGGAAAAAGATGATGATGGTATTTTTATTAACTTTATGCTGAACCTTCATGCAAGACATCTGCAAAGAGAAATTGAACAGTTTAACGTTTCTATGAGTGAAAGTAATGAGAAAATGGTCGATAAATCCTCATTGAAGCAGGAACTGGTCGATAAATGGTCGATAAAACCTGCTTTGGCAGAGAAAATGGTCGATATTTTGCAATTTATGGGCGATAATTCGGACATAACAACAGAAATCATTGTGCAGCATTTTGGATTTACCCCTACAACCGCCAAACGATATTTGCGGCAGCTTACCGAGTTCGGCTATCTTGAGGCACTGGGCGGAAATAAGAACAGAAGATATAAATTAAAAGATGAGGAACCAAAATGACCGCCAGAGACTTAAAACAAAACAAGGCACCAGAAGGTGCCCTTTCGTTGCCTCAGGCTGATAAAAATCAGAACTCAGACTAAAAAAACAGTCCGCGGTCCCTGCGTCATCATACGATGAACCACCTGCTCAAGGCAGGGAGAAGGAATCCCGCGGCTTACATGAGTAATATACTGTATTTTTCCCAAAAAATCAAGTAAAATAGAAGCTATATGAACCAACAGCAATTTGACAGCATAGAAAATACACTTACACAAATTCGTTTGCAAGCGTATGGTGGAAACACAAACGAGAAGGTAATAAATAATTATTTGAACAATATTGAAATATGCCGCTCTTTTTACCCTTTGCTGCATTTTTTTGAAGTAAGCCTGCGTAATGCAATAGATAAAGCTCTTACAGACTATTCTAATGGTCAAGAATGGATGGATATTCTCCCTTTAGACTCAAAAAGCAAACTGAAAATCTTTAATGCAAAGCAAACCATAAAATTACACCGGCATATTGTTACGCACGACAGAATTGTTGCAGAGTTAAGCCTTGGATTTTGGATATCTTTTGTTTCCAAGAAGTTTTCACAGTATCCGTTTCAAGGATATGTATTACGATTCGCTTTTCCAAATTGCCCAAAATATCTTCGTACTGCAAAAAATATGCAAAAACGATTTGAAAACTTTAGAATTCTCCGAAATAGAATTTCTCACTGGGAGCGTATAAACCATTTTAAAAATCTTACGATTCTACACGCTGAATTGTTAGAAAGTATCGGCTGGATTGAAAAAGAAGTTGCCGGCCTTGCTTCCAGAATGGATAATGTTCAGTCCTCACTAAATTTTAGGATAAATCTATGACCGCCAAAGATTTGAAAAACGCACTTTTACAGGAAGCAGTGCAGGGTAAATTAGTTCCTCAGATTGCGAGCGAAGGCAATGCGAGAGATTTGCTGGAAGAAATAAGAAAAGAAAAATTGTCACACGGATTGGATTTTGCTAACGCAAAATCTGGAAAAAGGAAATCAAAAAAAGAGACAGCGTTAGCTGGCTCGAATCCGTGTGACATAAAAGAAGAAGAGATTCCTTTTGAGATACCAGAGAATTGGTGCTGGTGTAGGTTGGGAGAAGTTGTTGAAATAAAAACTAATTTAGTTGATTCAGCTAAATATCCAGATTACATACAAATTGCACCTGATGATATTGGAAAGGGTACAGGAACACTTATCAAAGAAAAAAGAACTGTAAAACAAAAGTCAATAAAAAGCATTAATCATTTATTTCATGAAGATATGCTTCTTTATTCAAAAATACGTCCACGCTTACAAAAAGTTGTTTATGTAGATTTTGAAGGTTTGTGTTCTGCAGACATGTATCCTCTTGATACTAAAATCAGCAAGCATTATTTGAAATATGTTTTATTATCAGATTTTTTTGATCAAGAAATAAAAGTTTTTGAGAATAGAGTTAAAATGCCAAAGTTGAATATTGAGCAACTCAATTCTACTTTATTTCCCCTCCCACCACTTGCCGAACAAAAACGCATAGTTTCTGCAATCGAAAAGTTCATGACGCTCATAGAAGAATACGGCAAAAAAGAAACAGAACTCAAAGCCTTTAATGAACAAATCGGCGCCCTCACAAAAAAAGCGATTTTGCAGGAAGCTTTTCAAGGTCGGCTTCTTGCGAATCCGCCCTTGAAGACGAGTTTTGACTTGCCTGGCAATGGCCCGTCATGTCCGCAAGCGGACACCGCCAAAACTCGCGGCATCAACTTGCAAACAGGAAAAGCTTTGCTTGAAGAGATTCGCAAGGAAAAAGCCCGACTCATAAAAGAAGGTAAACTGAAAAAGGAAAAGCCTCTGCCTGAAATTACAGAAGATGAGATTCCTTTTGATATACCAGAGAATTGGTGCTGGTGCAGATTGGGAGAGATTTGTAATCTAACATCAGGGCAAGATTTGATACCAGATCAGTATAATTCTCAAAATAAAGGGATTCCGTATATTACAGGTGCGAGCAATTTTTCAAATGAGAATATTATTATTAATCGTTGGACAGAATATGCACGAGCTATTGCAGAAGAAAATGATTTATTATTGACCTGCAAAGGAACTGTTGGAGAAATGGCTTTCTTACATGAGAAAAAAGTTCATATCGCAAGACAGGTGATGGGATTACATTTTGACAAAAAAATTGATTCTAGGTATATGAAGTATTTTATTACAACTCAAATAAACAACTTAAAATCAAAGGCAAAAAGTATGATTCCTGGAATTGCTCGTGATGATGTTGTAAAGTTAACTATTCCTCTCCCGCCACTCGCCGAGCAAAAACGCATTGTCGCAGCAATCGAAAAAATGCTGCCCTTGTGCGAAAAACTAGGAGGAAAAGAAAAATGACATTACAAGAAATAGAACATGGCGAAACAGAATTTTTGGAATTTAAGCGGGATTTTCCCTCCAAAGACTCGAAATTGATGAAAACAATAGCTGCATTTTCCAATGGAAAGGGTGGAAAAATTGTTTTCGGTGTTGATGACGAAACACACGAAATCATTGGAATTGAAAACGATAAGGTTTTTAAGTTTATGGATTCTCTTGCAAATATGATAAGCGAAACAATCTATCCGCAAGTAACCCCACGAATAACTTTTGAAACTCTAAACGATAAGACAATAATAGTCGCAGAAATCCTTTCTGGTCAGAACCAGCCGTATTTCTTGAAGTCGGAAGGAAGTCTGGACGGTGTTTACATTCGTGTCGCTGCAACTACACGAAAGGCGGAAAGAGAAAAAATAAAGGAACTTGTACTTTGGGGAGAAGGAAAGTCTTATGACAGGCTTTTTGAAAATCACGAACCAGCAAACACTGCTGCTTTGAAAAAACTGTGTTCTGATATTGAAAAATTCAGCCAAAAAACACCTGTACAAATTGAAAATCTTATAGGCTGGGGACTGCTCAGACAAGAGGAAAATCGTTTTATTCCTTCTGTTGCATACAGGCTTCTTGCCGAAAACGACCTGCATTTTGCACGTATACAATGCGGACTTTTCAAAGGAACAGACAAAGTTTTCTTCATTGACCGAAAGGAATTTGATGGCTCTGTTTATAAGCAGATTGAAAACGCTTATAATTTTGTTCTTCAGCATATAAATATGGGTGCAAAAATCGAGGGACTGTACAGAAAAGATATTCCAGAAATTCCTCAAGAAGCAATCCGAGAACTGATTGTCAATGCCGTAATGCACAGAAATTACCTTGCACACTCAAATATTCAAGTCTGCATTTATGACGACAGACTTGAAATAACAAATCCTGGCGGACTTTACGGTGGTCTTACAATCGAAAAAATGCTTGCTGGAATATCAAGCATTAGAAATGAACTCCTTGCAGATATTTTTTTGAAAATGCGCATAGTCGAAAAATGGGGGACTGGCATAAAACGTGTCGCCGAACTTTGCAAAAATCACGGGCTAGGCGAAGTAAAATATACTGCCGACGAAGAATTTTTCACGGCAACAATATATCGCACAAAAAAAGATTTGTTTGCGAAAGATGTATCGTCGGAAATTTCCCTAGGATTTCCCCAGAACTTCCCTAAAACTTCCCTGGAACTTCACCAAAACTTCACCAAAAATCTATCAGAAAGCGTTCTGAAAACATTTGATGAGTTAAAAAAGAATCCTTTTGCCACAGCTGAAGAACTCGCAAAGATTTTGAATATTTCTTCACGTTCTGTAAAGGCTCATTTTTCAGTTCTGAAAGAAAAAGGGCTGATTGAGTACACAGGAAGCAAAAAAGGCGGACATTGGATAATAAAAGCTGTTGATTTGACAAAATGAGCAAAAACGCATTGTCGCTGCAATCGAAAAAATGCTGCCTTTGTGCGAAAAATTGGGAGGAAAAGAAAAATGAGCAAAGTATCAATCCGTTTTTTTTTGACGACCGCGAAGTCCGTGCGATTTTGTATGAGGAAAAACAACTGGGTAAAGCACGGAAAACTGAAGTTGGACACTGAATCAACAAAAATGATTTTCTTTGCAAAAGAAATGGATGTCTTGAATGATATTGCAGCATCAATAAATAAAAAAAATGGCTGAATTGAATTCAAAAGTCCAAGGTGGAAAATGGACTAATCCAGTTTTGTCTTTTGAGGAACCAAAGTCAAATACAGCTAAAAGCATTTCAAATTATGCACTAGCTTCAAAAGGAATCGTCACGACCAGTGCGCACAATCATTACGGTCACTGCGCGTAATCGTCACGGCCAGTGCGTTTTGTCGCAAAATCCAGTGTGTTTCGTCACAAAATCCAGTGCATTCTGTCGCAAAATCCAGTGCGTTTCGTCACAAAATCCAGTGCATTCTGTCGCAAAATCCACTGCATTCTGTCGCAAAATCCAGTGCATTCTGTCGCAAAATCCACTGCATTCTGTCACGAAATCCAGTGCAGAAGAATAATGAAGGCAATGCGAACAGATTTTATGTACTTGCATTTGTGTAAAGCTGAAAGGTATGGTATAATGTATGCCGTGCATTTTTGTGCATCTGGAGGTAAAAAATGCCGGTAGCAGGCTACATTAAGGAATCAATGACCAGCAAGGGTGCTGGTGTAATCCGCAAGATGTTTGAAGAAGGTTTGCGGTTAAAAAAACAGTATGGCGATGACAAGGTCTTTGACTTTAGTCTTGGAAATCCTGACTTGGATCCGCCTGTTCAAGTTCATGAAGCAATTGTGCAGGCTGCCTCGAAAACAGATAAAAACTACCACGGCTACATGCCGAATGCAGGATATCCGTTTGCACGCCAGGCCATGGCTGACAAGACGGCAGCAGAGCAGGGCGTTTCCGTGACGGGAGACTGTGTTGTCATGGCAGTCGGTGCTGCAGGAGCCTTGAACTGCCTGTTAAAAGCTATCCTTAACGAGAACGATGACGTCATCGTTCCTTCTCCTTTTTTTGCCGAATACCGCCACTATGTGCATAACTATGGTGGCAATCTAATTGAAGTTCCTACAAAAAGCGATTTTTCCATAGATGTAGATGCTATAAAGCAGTCTCTTACGCCAAAAACGGCGGCTGTCTTGATTAACAGTCCCAATAATCCTACAGGAAGAATCTATTCGCAGGCAGAAATTCATGAGCTTGCACAGGTTTTGTATGCCCATGCCGAGTCTTGTGGCAGAATGCCGTATCTCATCTGCGATGAACCTTACAGGGCGATTGCCTATGACGGCAGAAAGGTCGCTTCTGCCTTTAGCGAGTATTCCAGCTCCGTTGTTGTTACATCTTTCGCAAAGAACTTAAGTCTTCCGGGCGAGCGCATTGGCTACATCTGTGTAAATCCTGCCTGTCCAGACAAGGATGAACTGGTTGCTGCTTGCATTTTCACGACACGCATTTTGGGGTATGTGAATGCACCTGCTTTGTTTCAGCGTGTTGTCGCCCAGTCATGGAATGCACCTGCCGACTATTCTTTGTACAAAAAACGCCGTGATGAGCTTGTTGCAATCCTTGATGAAGCGGGCATTGAACATGCCAGCCCCGATGGAGCATTCTACATGTGGTGCAAAGTTCCCGACTCCTTTAATGGAGATGATATGGCATTTACCGATTATCTGAAAAAATATCTTATTCTTGCTGCTCCGGGAACAGGTTTTGGTGGCAAGGGATGGTTCCGGCTTGCATACTGTGTAAGTGAAAAAAGCATTTTGGACTCCAAGGCTGCATTTATAAAGGCCATGTCTGATATAAAATAAGGAAACCTCTAAAAAACTTTATTTTTAGGGGCTGCCATAATTGTGTTGTACAATAAATGAAAACGGAGGTATGGATATGAAGATTTTGATGGTTTCTGCCGAGACTGTGCCTTTTGCAAAGACTGGTGGTCTTGCAGATATGGTAAGTGCACTTGCCATTCAGCTTACGAATATGGGGCATGATGTAAAGATTGTCATTCCCCGCTACTATAAAATCGATAGAAAAAAATTGGAACCGCTTCCAGGTCCTATGGCTATTGCAGCTGGTACAACGGAAACGTGGTCTGCCGTATACAAGACTAGTATGCCGGGCTGTGAAAAGCTTCCTGTGTATTTCATTGATCACGAGCAGTGCTTTGGACGTGATGGCATTTATGGTGTTCCGACAGAGACTGATTTTCATGACAATCCGTATCGTTTTGCAGTGCTGTGCCATGGAGCTTTTCAGTTATGCCGCAAACTGCAGTGGTTCCCTGACATTATTCATGCCCACGATTGGTCTGCCTGTCTTGCTCCTGTCATTTTAAAGCATATTTGCCGCTATGCAGGTTTTGAAAGAACTGCAAGCGTTCTGACCATTCACAATCAAGGTTACCAGGGGCAGTACGGAAAGGATAAGTTTCCTGCATTGGGCGTTGATTGGGGCTTGTTTTATGGAGCTGGATTTGAGCATGATGGCGGCATGAATTTCTTGCAGGCCGGCGTTTCTTCTGCGGACATGATAACAACTGTTTCTCCAACCTATGCACAGGAAATTCAGACTCCAGAAGGTGGATTCGGCATGGATGGACTGCTGAGGGTTCGCCATGATGTTGTAAAGGGCATTTTAAATGGTGCAGATGTGACATATTGGAATCCTGAAAAAGATAAGAAGATTCCTGCACAGTTTTCGGTTCATAATATGGGTGGAAAGGCTGTATGTAAGGAAGCTCTTCAGAGGCAGTTTGGACTTGAAGTAAATCCGAACATTCCTGTATTTTCTATGGTTACTCGTCTTGTTGACCAAAAGGGAATTGGTGACGTCTTTGGTCCAATGCACGGTTCAATGTACCAGATGTGCTGTGACATGAAGATTCAGTTTGTTGTGTTGGGCAGCGGAGAAGGTTGGTGTGAAAATGAAATTGCATCGTTGCAGTCGAAGCTTCCGAATTTTAGGGCATACATCGGCTACAATGAAGCTTTAAGCCACTTGATTGAGGCAGGAAGTGATTTCTTCCTGATGCCTTCGAAATACGAGCCTTGTGGATTAAATCAGATTTATTCAATGCTCTATGGTACGCTTCCGATTGTCCGCCGGACCGGAGGACTTGCTGATACTGTACAGAATTATAATCAGGACACGGGAGATGGTACGGGCTTTGTTTTTGACCAGCTTTCTCCAAGTGCAATATACAATACTGTCGGATGGGCTACGTGGGCATACTACAACCGCCATGAAGATATCATGAAAATGCAGAATCGAGGCATGGTTCAAAATTTTGGTTGGGACATTGCTGCTCAAAGCTACCTTGATGTTTACAAGGAAGCCTTGAAGCGCGGTTGCAATATTGATTATTCAGAATAGATAGGTTTCTTTGCAGAAAGCTTCTTGCTGATGCTTTCTGCAAAGCATGCCCTAGAATTCCCACCAGTTGTTTTCTGTTGTAAGGTACCAGTTAGAAATGGCTGTCTGGGAATTTTTCTGGTACCAGGAGATGCTTCCGTCTTTATTCAAGATGGCTATGTAATTGTTTGCATCGGACGCTTTCACTTTTACAGGAATTGAAGCTGAACGCAAGTATGCCGTATTTCGTGTCGTCTTTGTATTGAATGCATAGACTTGATTCTTTCCTATGTTCGTATACAGCAGTTCATTTCCGTTCATTTCTGTAAATGCCGAAGAATCTTCGTCATTTATGCTGATGAGTGATTTTAAGAGCTTTGTGTTTGTATTATAAGAAAATACTTCTGTTGTGTAGGAATCATCCTTTTGATGTACCATTAAAATTCCATACAAATCAGTGGGAATGTTTTCATTATAGCTTAATGAAAATAATATGCTTCCCTTTGTTTTTAGGGGAACGGTTTCTCCGGTCTGGAGATTGACAGAAATAAGGGAACTGTCTGTATTTGACAATGCAGATTTTGCAATGTATGCCGTTCCATTTATGATGAGTGCATCTTCCAGTGATGTTCCCGTATAAATTTCCTTTGTGTCCTTTGTATCCATGTTGTACAGTGAAACGGAATTGTTGCCCTGAATGAACAGAATGCTATTTCCGCACTGTCGAACAGTTTTCAGTTTTGCTTTTGGTGTAAACAATTTTGTTGTTTTTGCCTCTCCTGTCTGCCCATCAGAAGTTACCAGCAGGACATCTTTCCTTGTATTTTTTGACCATAGAACTATGCCTTGAGTACTGATGAGCAAGTTTGTGTGAGATGGATTTGAGGCTATTTTTTTTGGCTGTGTCATGCCGTAATTTGACGTATAGATTGAATTTTCCGTAAGGAAATAATAGGTGTCTCTGTCTGAGTCAATGTCATGAATGAACTGAAAGTTTATTTCTGTAATGGGTTGTAGTGTATAGGTTTCTGATTCAACAATGTCTGACATTGTATAGATATCGCCTTGTGTTGTACCCATGAATATTGTGTTTCGGTTCTTTGCAATTGCTGTAATTGAATCTCGGCTCTTTAAGCCTGAAAAATTCTTTATGAGAATTCCTTCTTGAACGCTGTATGATGTTTTCTTTTTTATGCATTCCTCCAGAGTTTCGTATGATAAAAGCTTTAAAGTGTAACCTCGTCCTGTACCGCTTATGTAATAGAGTCCTTTTTCATCGGTGTTTGTTCCTGTTACGATGAAAGGTGATGTTGCCGGGCTATGAACGAGTATTTTTCCACTGAGTGCATCAATAATGTACAGTCCGTTATTTTTTACCCCTGCAAAAAAGCGGTTCTGCATGTTTCCTGTTCCAAATAGAATTGGCTGCTCGAGGTCTCCTTGTGTCTGAAACTTGGCAATTACTTTGTCTTTTGCAAAGTCGTAATAATATAAAAAACCTGATGGCGAATACATGACTGCATTTTTTTCTGACGCACCTGTTTTTGCCATTGTTATTATGCTCGGTATGTCCTTGATTCTTTTATTGACGAGTCCTGTTTTTGCATTTAAGACATAAATGCCGTTAACGGCTGCTGTTCCAACTATAATATAATTACCTTTTTCTGAATATGAGATGCATGTGACGGAATCTTTGAAGCGTTTTGTGAATTTTTTTGACAGATTCTTCCAGTCCAAAACGGTAATTTTATTGATTGTCAGGGAATCAGTTTCATAAACTGCCAGTTCGGATGTTTGAGGATTTTTTGCGGTAGCTCCAATTGTTAAATCACTTATCTGGTAGTGTTCTCCTGTGCTGTTGTTGTTCCAATGTATAATGAATCCGTCTGTTCCCGATGAAAAAAAAGAATCGCTGTCATTTGTTGCTGTTTGCATTGAAAGCAGTGCTGTTACTTTTCCATTGTGTGATTGCGTAGAATTGTAAGATTTTGCTGCCAAAAGTGAAGTTGCGAGCAGTGAAATTGATAATGCTATGGGCAGAAATTTCTTCATGTATAGATCTCCTTTTTCAAGGGTTATTTAGAAAAAAAGTATGTTATGTCTCCCATTATGGCAATTGCCATAAGGAATCCTATAAAGGCTATTCCTATGAATTGTATATAATACAGTAGTTTTGGATTGATTTTTTTCTTTGAGATACATTCGATGAATGCAAAGAGTATTAATCCTCCGTCCAAAATGGGAACGGGAAGCAGATTTGTTATGAACAATGACAGACTTATGATTGCAAGCAATTGTAGTGTGCTGACAATGCCGATATGAATGCTTTCTGCAAATCCTTGTTTTACGGTGTCTCCAAGCATTGTTGTTATTCTTGCAGGTCCAGAAACGGCACTAGTAATTTTTACTCCCTTGAAAAGGAGCGATATGCCTTTGATGGTTAGCCTTCCAAGTTTTAGACATTCGGTGCAGCCTTCCCGTAATGCAGTTAAAAATCCATAGGGACCGTAGTGCCGTTCCAAAACAGAGTCGGGAGACGATACAATGCCTATTTTCCCGCTTCCTGTTTCAGTATCAAGCAATGTGTGCAATTTTATTTCATGTGTACCATCATCTCTTGTTACTGTTATTGTAATGTCCTTGTCGGGATTTATGGCAATGTATTCTGCGATTTCTGAAAAATCTTGCATCTGAATGCCGTCAATGGATGTTATGGTATCACCTGTTTTCATTCCTGCATCATGTGCAGGTGAGGGCATTCCTTCGTATACTTCATCGGCCATGCTGACTGTTGTACCTGCGGTGTAGTAAGTGTAGCCCATGAGTGCAATGATGGTAAATGCAAGGAATCCGAAAATGAGGTTAAAAAAAGGACCCGCAAATGCAATGATGAGTCTCTTTAATGGATGAACACCGTAAAATGAGTCTCTTTCTCCTTGTATGCTGGAAAGTTTTTTTTCGATTGCTGTTTGATAATCATGTTCTCCTTTCATGCTGCAGTATCCGCCCAAAGGAATGAGTGATAGTCGGTAGTCTGTTCCTTTGATGTTTTTGTGCAGCAGTATAGGTCCCATTCCTATTGAAAAAGCTTCAACTTTGACTCCAAATGATCGTGCTGCGGTAAAGTGTCCAAGTTCATGAAAAAAAATAAGGAAACCAAGCCCA
>JAFVDR010000208.1 GCA_017476165.1 Treponema sp.
AAGGAATACGGCTTCGTTTTTCAGATAGTAGAACTTAGGACCCGATACCTTTGTTCCACGATCAAAGTCAATGATATCAAGTGATTCTCCCAGCTGTACGTGATCCTTTGGCTTGAATTCAAATTTGCGTGGAGTTCCGACTTTCTTGACTTCGAGGTTTTCTGTGTCAACCTTGCCAACCGGAACGTCAGGATGTGCCATGTTTGGAATCTGTCTGGCTGCTTCATCCAACTTTACGTCTACTTCAGCAAGCTTTTTTTCCATTTCGGCAATGTCATTTTTCAGAGTTTTGCCTTCTTCTACGTATTTCTTGCGAGTTTCATCATCGAGTTTCTGCTTCATTGAAGCTGCGTTTGCATTTCGTTTCTGCTGCAGGCCCTGCAACTGAGTTGTAAGCGATGTATGCTCGTCAAAAAGCTTTACAACAATATCTGCATCTGCAGTCATATTTCTGTTTTTAATGTTTTCTTTTACGGCTGCAAGATTTTCTTTTATAAATCTATAGTCCAACATAAATGACCCCTCATGTTTTATACTGATAGTGTGACCAAAGTATATAGAAAATACTGATTTGCTTCAACATATTAGCGTATGTCAAAATAAAAGCGTTCTATATATGTTATGCGCTCGTTTGCCTTTTCCCATACGGAGCTTTCCGGATACTGACGGATGATTGTCTTGTAAATGGCAAGTGATTTTTTTATGTCTCTGAGTGCAGAAGGCGATTCCAAAATCCTTCCCTGCAGGTACATGCCTTCATCCATGTTTACGTCTGTTTTTTCAAAGAATGAGTCAAGATATGCCATGCACTGTTCATATTCCTTTGCATCGAATGCTTTCTGTGCCATAGACAGAATTTCGGAAGAAGAAAGATTGTCGGTGTTGACAGATGCGGATGATGCCTTTTGTTCTGATTCTGCACCTTTTTTTTCTGTTGCAGTTGTGCTTTTGTTTGACGAGACGGCATTGGAAGTCTGCTCTGTCGCGGTTGTATTCTGAATGACCGTTGACCCCCCCGAAGTAGCGTTGACTGTCGTTGAGTGGCTTTCCTGTTCTGTCTTGGGTTCTGTCGCCGAAGCTACCGTCTGTTTTGCCGGCGCTGAAAAGGCTGTATCAATGGGATCGTCTGCACTTTCAGTATGCAGTTCCATTGCGTCTGCTGCTTTTGCAAGGATGGCAGATGATGTGAATGATGGACGAGGAGGTACAATGTCTGCATATAACGGTGCTTTTATGTGGTCCGATGTCCTGCTTGCTCCCTGTATCGTTACTGCCAGATAATCATCGATATATTCACCCGTAAGGGCATCATTTTTGAAAAAGTGCAGTATTGTAGAGCCCTCTTCTCTTCCTCGCAGGGTAAAGGCTGTTGTTTCTTCATTCATTTTTCTGCCTGAATATTTCAGCAGGGATGTTGCATCTATTTCGCCAAGATAGATCCATCCTATTCCTGGGTATTCAACGTCCAGATACTGGTTTTTCTGCAGAGTTACGGTTCTTGAAGGAATTGTCTGTGCTGGAACATGCATTTCCGCATCGGCTATGCTTTCCTGTCCCGTCAGTTCTTGCGAAGTGACGTTCGCTGAAAGTGCGATGGCAACGAATGCCATAAGGAATGGTGTCTTCTTCATGGAGCAGCCTCCGTTATTTTGTTTATGAGCGCATCATTTGCGTCTTCCAAAGATTTCATGTTGGAGTCATTCGGCATGGAAAACCATCTGTTCAGTTCTTCGTCACTCCATGTATCTTCCGTGATGCGCGAAAAATAATAATCTTCCGTCATTTTTATGTCGGCAGGCGGCAGAAAGTCTTCTTTTTTGCTGAAAACTTCTTCTGGCAAATTCAGATTTTTCATTTTTTTTTCAGAACTGGATCTGGAACCTGCGGTGCCGATGAGGATGAAGATTGCGGTCAATGAAAGAAAAATCAGAATGCAGAGGATTGCAACGGTAAGTTTACTGTTTTTTTTAACGAAATCTTCTGCGTTTGCCTTGATATTGTCAATTATTTCCATTACTTTGTTCCGTCTCTTCTATATTTTCGGCAGTTTGTCCTTCAACTTGTGGGGAATCTTTTTCAGATATCTTTAATGTGCCGTCGGGGTTGTGTTCTCTTCGTGGCGGACGTGGAGGAATGACGATGCCCTCTTCTTCTGGAATGTCTTCTTCTTCAAACGTGTCCGAATCATCGAACGTTGCCTTGCCATTGATGGTGTCCTCATCCAACTTTAGCTGGACAACGCTGGTAATTCCACTTTCTTGCATGGTTACACCAATCATGCTGGAAGCTCCCATAACGGTTTTGCGGTTGTGCGTAATGACTATGTACTGGCTTACATTTGCAAAGGCTCTCAGAGCATTTACCAGACTTGAAACGTTCTTGTCGTCAAGGGCTGCATCAATTTCATCCAAAAGGCAGAATGGACTTGAACGGACCTGATACGTTGCAAACAGCAATGCCATTGCCGTCATTGTCTTTTCTCCTCCTGAAAGCAGGGAAATGTTTACGAGCTTTTTTCCTGGCGGCTGGGCAAAAATCTCTATGCCAGTTGTGAGCACGTTGGACGGATCGACAAGACGAAGCTCTGCACGTCCACCGCCATTGAACAGTCGCCTGAACATATTGTGAAAGTTGCGGCGAATCTTGTTGTATGTACTCAGGAACAGTTCCGAAGACTTTGTCCTGATTTCTTCGCTTACGCGTATAAGGTTTTCGAGCGATTTCTTTGTATCATCATAACTCGCCTGCTGTCGTTCGTAGCGTTCCTTTTCTTCTGCAAACATCTCAATTGCCATAAGGTTGACTTGCCCCAGATCTGCAATTTTCTGGCGTGTGGCAGTCAGCTTTTCCCTCAGTTCTGAAGGTGTTGCTGTAATGGTGTACATGCGCTCTTCAAATTCCATAAGGTCGCGGGAATAATTGTCCTGAAAGTTCTGCTTTACATTGCGGATTTCCGTATCATTTTGCACGATGGTAACGCTTAAGTTTTCCAAACGTGCCTGATACTTGTTTTTTTCTTCCTGCTTTTTCTTTAGGGCGTTCTCTTTTCCGCTTGCCTTGCTGTTGCATTCTGCAATCTGTTCATCCAGCCTGTTCAGCTCCTTGGTCAGGGCAACACCCTGTTCTTCAAGCTCAGCAATCAGTTCCTCTGTGTCTGCAATCTGCTCATCCATTTCGTCTTTATGCTTCATTTCATTGAACAAATCGTCTTTCTGTTCTTTGAGTGCAGTTTCTTCTGAAGCAAGCATTTTGCGATGGGTGGAAATCTGCTGTTCGCAAGAGGTAATCTGCTGTGTCATCTGAGCTTGGGTTATGCGCAACTTGCTGAGCGTATTCTTGTAGTCGTCAATTTTGTCGGACAGTGTTTCATTGACGGAAAGTAATTCTTCGTTCAGCTTGGACAGGTTCTGTATGCTTGCAAGGTTTTCTTCGATAAGCTGGTCGATGTTTCTTTTTTTTGTGATGATTCCTTCAGGGGAAAGGAAATCGTCAATGAATTGTGGTGTTGTTTTGGTATACGCATCTATCAGTTCTGAAAGTTCTGTCAGCATTGCTCCTATTTCTGTAAAGGCTGCAACGGCATCTTTGCTGAATTGGGCCGCATCTTTTTCTGAATGCGACGGAAGGGAGGCAAAGTCGTTGAATATGTTTGTACGTCCTGCTGCGTAAATCTTTATTTTTTCAAGAACGGTAGATACATTTTCCTTTGCCTTTTTGTTTGCAGACGATGAATACCCTGCATTTTTAAGTTTTGCATCAAGTTCCGTTACGATGTCTTCGGTAAGCGATG
>JAFVDR010000209.1 GCA_017476165.1 Treponema sp.
AAACCTCTATTTTAAGTGGGAAGGAACATCAAGTGTATATCCCTTCTCTGTAAGATACGGATACATGTCCATGAGCAAATCCGGCAGGACATGTACGGATTTGTCTACATGTCCAATCATTATAGCTGTTCCATTTTTATTTGCAAGGGCAAGACCGTGATAAATCTGTTTTAGCATCTCATTTTTATCTATTATATTGTCAATGAAAATGTCCCTGTGGCGGACTGTCATGCCCCGAATGTCGGCTGCTTCCTTTGCCTTCGTCTGTGCTGTTGTCCTTGAATCTATGAAATAAACTCCGTATTCCCGTGCTGCATCCAGCACTGCTCCAATGCGGACTTCATCTTCGGTAATGAGGGAACCTTCGTGGTTGTTCAGCCCCTTGACACCCGATCCAAGCTGGGCAAGGTTTGCCTTAACGGTAGCCTTGATTTCTCCCAGATTCATGTTTTGGGTGATTGCGCCAGGACCAGGGTTTACTGACAGGTTTTCTGCCTGCATGGGCTGATGTAGGATGAGTTCTTTTTTGGCAGCAACAATGTGTCTGGCACAGGCTTCCGTTTCTGCAACGCGTGGCAGGACTGCGATGGTAATGGGAAACGGCAGAGCCGTATATTTCTTTAGGTTTTCAAGGCTGTGTCCTGCATCATCTATTATGAATACAAGGGTGCTGCCTTTTTCCGCTTTGGGTATGTCATACGGACACGCAGCATTGCCTTTTGGTTTCGCAGAGCTTTCTGCATGGGGCTTTTCCGCGGTTTTTTGGTTTGAAGCTGATGGCATCTTAGTCTCTGCTTTGGGTGATGGAGGGTTGACGGGAGGTTCTGGCTTTGCAGGTTGTTCCTGCTGCGGGGCTTTGTGTGCCACAGGTTCTGCAGGCTGTGAAGTTTGCGGCCTTGCACTGAAAAGAATGTTTATGAAAAGAAGCAGTATGCTGAGTATGACTATTGTGCTTGTAAGGATAAAGACCTTTTTCTTTTCAAGAATTATTTTAGGTGATTTTCGTTTTGTTTTTTTCTTAGCTGACATTTTCAATAATTTTATATGCTCATGCCTAAAAATGCAAGCCTGCCATACGTGAAAATATATTTACGCCTTTCTTCTTTTTAATAAATCAATAAGACTAGTGATTATTGCTAATTCATCTTTTTCTAATCCGTCCATTTTCTGTGCAATCTTAAATACTTCTATGGAAAATAGTAATCTTGAGCCTGTTACACCTAAAGGAAAAGGTGAATATTATTATGATGCAAATTTTGCTTATCGCATGCAGTGGCTTGCTGTGAAAATAGCATGCAAAGGAATATATGACATGGCATACACTGGTGATTTCAGGGCAAAGAATCCTACTGATTACTACAAAACAAGATATTGTTTGTTACTTATCCCCGTAATGTCCTTTGCAGGAAACTATTTCTAGAATTCCATTTGTAATTGTATATATAAGTCTGTTTGCATCATCTATGCGACGGCTGTAAAAACCTGTAAGGTTTTCTTTTAAAGGTTCTGGTTTACCAATACCGTCTGTAACTCCATTTCTTTCTATATCTTTTATGAGAGCATTTATTTTTTTAATGTCTTTTTGTCTTGTTGTTGCCAATCCAAATATTCATTCCAAGCTTCATCATGCCATATCTTTTTCATCAGATATCCTCGATGAGTTCGTGTTCTGCACAATTGATACCTTGCTGGATATCAGAAACTCTTTGCTGTAAGTTTATTGCTGTTTTTTGTTGTTCTAATCCTTGCAGACCTTCAAGAATTTTGAGGATATAGACCACACTTTCATCAGATAGAGTTTCTAGCATGGAAAAAGCTTGTCTCTTTACAGCTGTCATATAAACCTCCTGTTTCTTATATATTAACATATTTTTTAGATTTTTCCATCAAATACTGTTCAAAGTGAGCTATCCTTTTTCGGTACTCTCTGTCTGCACCGCTTGCGAGGCAGGTTGGACGCTTTGTTCTGAGAACTTGTTCTGAGAACTCATTCTGAGAACTCATTCTGAGAACTACTGAGTCATCCTGTCAAAGAAAGCTTCCACTTTACATGTGGCTATGCCCTTTACGGGATATCTATCCAGAATATCCGACATTTGCTTGGAGAATTTTTCAACCTTCAGTGTCTTTTCATCAAAGAAGTCCGCCAGGGTTTTAAATGCCCTGTCAAAGCTTTCTTCTGAAAAGGATATCAACAGAATCGTATCACTGTTTTTGTCATGATACAATGTTACACCCTTGAATTGGGACACATCCAAGATTCCCCACCTTTCATATTTTCCAAATTCCTGATGCTCCCATTCATTTATTACGGTCGGTATCTTTCCGTTTTTAAAGCGTCCTCTTGCCTCACATGCAAGAAGGGGTGTTTCATCTTCATAGGCCGGCAGAATCTCTTTGTCTTTGTATGCGAGCCAAAAAGGAAAAGGATTTGACTGAATGACAGCGGAAAGTCCTTTTTCACTGTAAGTTCCGGGCATTAGTCTTTCTGCAAGAATTTCAAAATCTGTAGGTCGGAATGCCAGCCACGTCAGAATTGGACCGTATGTACAGTACCAGCCATTCATGTCGATAAGTATTGAAATGCAGGCTGAAATTCCTTCATCAAAGAGGTTGTCAATCATTGGACTGTAAAGTACAAAAGGAGTGCCATCGGTGCGAAGGCAAAGAAACACGTTTTTTCTTATTCTCTTTACAGGTTCAAAAGCTGAATACCGCCATTTCTGCCTTCCGAATTCCCCGTCACCATGATTTTCGTGGTAGACTGACGCTATGAGCTGATCTAAAAGCAACCCTTTCAGCTTTGTTCCAAAAGACTCCATTTCTAAACTGTATTTTTTATAGAGTTTCTTGTACATCTTCCTTATTGAGGAATTGCTGTATTCGTTTTTGTACCAGACCGGCTCCCTGTCGCCTCCACCCCAGTAGTCGTCAAATGTTTTCATGAGGCTTGCAATCTCTGCATCAGAAGGAATCTGGCAGTCTTCCGTAAGCTTTATGCGGCTTTTCTTTTCCCTCTGTTTTTTTAGGTCTTCTAGCCATCTGTCACTGTAAAGTATTTTTTTTTGCTTTTCTTCTGAACTGTTTTTTTCTGCATTTGCTCCCGTATTGCCCCATTTGTCCCACATGTGGCAGTTTTTTCGTATCTTTTCGTACGCATCGAAGAGCTTTTCCTTGGTCTTGCTGTCAATCTGATTTTTGAAATGAGCAATCAGTGGTGTTATAAATGCCTCTGGGGATGTTCCAATCTTAATGAGTTTCAGATTGTCGAACAGGAACGTATATCCATATTCATCGTCATTGAATAGAGTACAGAGCATTTCAGCAAATTCTTCAATGTAACGGTTTTCTTCGTCATAATCATCGAGGTCTTGGTGTAATGCCAGTTCTTTTTTTGAGGGAATGTGCGGCTTGAAAGAATTTCGCCTGAATTCTACTGCCTCAATCATGAAGTCTTCTGTAATTGACATGTCAATAAGTTTGTTTTGGACAAAACGGCAAGGCATTATGGAACTTA
>JAFVDR010000210.1 GCA_017476165.1 Treponema sp.
CAGCAGGCATTGGACAGCGGCATTGTGACACCGGACGAATTCAAACTCGAAAGCAACGCAAATGATTCTGATGCAACGGCATCAGGCACGACTGCTGGCAGTACAGCAACAGGTACTTCCCACTCATGGGACACTTCGAATGCCGAAGACGTAACTCCTTCAGAGCCAATACTCTTGGGAGACGGAACAATGCCACAGACTGAAGCAAGCACAGAAAATACAGCTGAAAAGCAGGAAAACAGTACTGAAGACAATCCAGAAAGCAACGAAAGCAAAGAAAACAACTAGAAACACGAAAAAGAGGATACAATATGAAAAATTCGAAAAAAAGCACAGGCGTTATCGTTTTTATCATTTTGGCACTACTGACAGTAGCAAGTTTTGTTTTTAAAAACAAAAACACAGATTCAAGCAGTACCGATGCAAGCGAAACAAGCAGTACAGACATAATCATCAGTTCCAAAAATCCATCAAAAGTCTTTAAGGCAAAGACCCCGAAAAACGATCAGAAATACATTGCAAAAATATTCATTACGGGTGTCATTACCGATGCCGGCAACACATACGATCAGAAATGGCTTCTTGCAACCATTGACGATTTAAAGAACGATGACAAAAACAAGGGCATCATCCTGTTCATCAACTCACCGGGAGGAAGCGTATACGAAACAGACGAAGTGTACCTTGCCCTGTTGGACTACAAAAAGACAAAGCCCGTATATGCATACTTTGCCAATATGGCTGCAAGCGGAGGCTACTACATGTCCTGTGCCGCAGATTACATCATGGCAAACAGAAACACGCTGTGCGGCTGCATCGGAGTTTTGTGCGGTCAGTTTACCGATTTAACAGGTCTCATGAACAAGTACGGCGTCAAATCCGAAACAATTCATGCAGGAAGAAACAAAAACATGGGCAACTACAACGAACCAGTGACCGATGAGCAGCGAGCAATCATGCAGTCAATTGCAGATGAATGCTATGACCAGTTTACGGACATTGTTGCAGATGCACGCGGACTTACCAAAAAGAAAACGGTGGAACTGTCAGACGGAAGGCTGTACACTGCAAAACAAGCGCTGGAGAACAAGCTTATCGACGGCATCGGCAGCTGGGACGAGCTTGTTGAGACAATGAAGCGCAATGAATTTGAAAATGAGAATTACGATGTCAGGGACTATGAATACAAAAAGGAAGAATCTCTGTACCATCTGTTCATGGGAATGTCAAAACTGCATGCAAAGGCTCAGGTGCCTGCTGCCGTTGAAAAAGTAATTTCTCCAGACGTAACATTTCCTGCATACCTGTATGAAGGAAGTCTGTACAATTAAGAAGCATGATGCAGCGTTGAACGCAACAGGTTCAGGCATGAGCGTTTGCTGAAGCTTCTGCTGAATACAGTTCAACAAGATTTTCTACAAGCACAGGAAGATTGATGGGCTTTTTCAAGAATTTAGACACTCCTAGCTCAAGACACTCTTTTTCAATCCCTTCATCTTCCAGTGCTGTCGTTACAATAATAAACGGCTTGCCAAACGAGCTTCCTTCCCGTATCATCTTGCAAATCCGTATGCCGTCAATTCCCGGCAAATCCAAATCAAGAACAACAACATCCGGTTGATTCTTTACCATGAGAGCTCCGGCTTCAAACCCGTCAAATGCCTGAACAATGCAGACCTCATCAAGTTTTATTGCAAGATACTTTGCCATAACGTCATTCCACACCCGATCATCATCAACCAAAAGAAGGGTATGCTTTCCGTCAATTCTATTGCATACCTGCAACAGTTCATCGGGCACATGGATGTTCTTTTTTTTCATAAAGGCAACAAGATCTTCGGGGTACACCCGATACTGCCCGCCAGGAGTCTGAAATGCTTTTATATAGTTATTCTTTATCCAGTTAATTGCAGTCTGATTTACAACCCCACAAAATCGGGCAACCTCCATCGCAGAATAAACGACGGGTGTTTTTGAATTAGCATTTTTGTGTGCACTTCTGTTCATTCAATACTGACCTTATTTCTTTGATTGAAAATCCACTACGCTGCAAAGATGCGTATATCTTATCCTCTGTTTTCTTTTGCCTCAGGCACTTTTGCAGGGCAACGCGGCACAATTCATGCTCATCGTGGGTAGCAAAAAAATCATCCAAGGCATTTCTGGCAACCATTCTGCTTATGCCCCTGCAGGCAAGTTCTGCACTCAAACGCTGGCGGCCTTCTACATGGTCTATAGCCCGTGTTCTGAGCCATGCCCCAGCAAATCGTCCGTCATCAAGATAGTGGACGCTTTCCAGATAGTCCAGTGCTGATTCAACAGCATGCTTATCCAGTCCCTTTTTAAGCAACTTTGATGACAATGCAGAACGACAGTGTTCGGCACGTGCCAAATAAGACATTGCCGCAACCTCGGTTCTGTAGACAAGGGCTGCATTTAAAATATCGGCATATTCTTCATCAGTAAAACACTCATGCACACACAGCCGGTCTTCGCCCACAACAGAGAGATAGGCAGCACGCAAAAAAAAGGCAGACCCTGCCTCCGGTGTAATTTCGTACACCCCAGACAAAGTCTGCTTTACTTCCTGAATGACCATCTTCAGGGAAAAAAGATTAACGCTTGCTGAACTGGAATCTTCTACGTGCTCCACGCTGACCGTACTTCTTACGTTCAACCATGCGAGAATCACGAGTAAGATAGCCGTTTGCCTTCAAAGCTGTATGGCAGTTTGGATCTACCTGTGTCAAAGCACGTGAAATGCCATGAAGACATGCTGCAGCCTGACCATTGAGACCGCCACCGCATACGTTAATGAGAATATCAAACTTATTGCCATTTGAAGTAACCAACAAAGGCTGATTAACAAGCTTTACCTGAGAAGGTGTGCAGAAATAATCCTTTACATCCTTTCCGTTAACAACAATCTTTCCAGAACCTTCGCGCAAAAATACGCGAGCAGTTGCCGTCTTTCTTCTACCTGTACCAATTGCAATGTTTCTAACCACAATAAACTCCTTTTACCTTATACTTCAAGAGGTTTTGGATTCTGTGCTGCATGAGGATGCTCGCTGCCAGCATAAATCTTCAAGTTGCCGCTGATTTTACGACCAAGGCGGTTATGTGGAAGCATGCCTTCGATAGTTCTTCTCAATGGATCTGTAGGATGCTTTGCAAGCAATTCCTTGAATGAGTACTCGCGAAGACCGTGTACGAATCCTGTATAGTGGCGGTACTTCATGTCATCAGCTTTATTTCCAGAAACCTGAATCTTTTCAGCATTGATGATTACAACATAGTCGCCACACTCTGCATTTGGAACATACGTTGGCTTGTTCTTTCCGCGAAGTACACTAGCGGCTTTCTGAGCAACACGACCAAGAGTCTGACCTGATGCATCAATGATGTACCAGTCGTGCTTAACTTCATTTGGTTTAGCAAAAATCGTCTTCATTGTATATATACCTTTCTATTAAAACATTACATTCTGGATTTTGCATCGAATCCTGAATGCTTGCAAACAATGAGCAGTCGTCTGCAATATATACGGGGTACACTACTATAGCATTTTTCAAGGATCTTAGTCAACCCTAAAAAACTTTCTAAAACAAAAGCTTTCAGCACCGTTACGGGCATCTCGAAGGACAGAAGTTTTTCGAGGTTCCGTTATGCGACTGAAAGCTTTCTGCATCCTGTCATTTTTCAGGAGTAGCTTCTTCTGCCTTGCGGGCAGCAAGTACTTCTTTTTTTGCTTCGTTCTTGTCCTTGATGTCTGCAAGACCTATGAATACGGCAATCAGACCGACAAATGCCGACAGCACGGGAACACAGCCTTTCAGAAAATCAACGACAAACGCACCCCATGCAAGCCCCGAAGGAATGCAGGCAAAAGCACAGAATGCAATCAGAAGAATGCCTATAATTAACGCGACCATACAAAAACTCCATGTTGCAATAAACTAGGCAACCTGTATCAACAGACGTTTTTAGAGGTTGCCATA
>JAFVDR010000211.1 GCA_017476165.1 Treponema sp.
TAAAAGCATAAAAACTTCTGCGGGGCATAAAATGAATTTTACAGTAAAGCATTCTCTACCTGGGCGGATCCGTATCTGCTACAATAAGAATCAAATTTCAACGCGACAGGCTTCCCTTGCGTACAGTCTGCTTTCTGTACAGGATGGAATGAATAGCGTGTCTGTTAACTATACGACCGCTTCATTTCTGATTTATTATGACACCAAAATAATTTCGGAAAAGCATATCAGGGCATATTTTATGGCGCTTTCCGGAAAGTATCTGAATAACCGCGAGATGCTGGATGCTGTTGAAGAGCCGCGTGAACAGCAGAGCCTTTTGTTTGATATTGCCATGATGACGGCAATGCATTATGTAAAAGCAATTTTACCCTTGCCTGTACGAATCGTGATGAGAACCCTGTCTCTAGGTCCAAGAATTTTGAATGGAGTTGAGCACCTTGCAAAAGGCCATGTTTTCCATTCCGAGGTTCTTGATGCAAGTGCAATTTCTATGGCTTTGCTTACCCATGATTTTAAGACTGCATCCAACATTAATTTTCTTTTGAACATTGGTGACACAATAGAAGAATTTACCAAGAAAAAATCTTACAGTGATTTGGCAGACAGGCTGATTTCTCAAAATGATCAGGTTCAGCTGCTTGGCAAGAATCAAAATGGAGAGACGACGGAAAAAACAGTTCCCTTGAGCATGATTAAAAAGGGTGACGTGCTTGCAGTGCGTACCGGTAATGTTATTCCTGTTGACGGAACGGTTTTGAGAGGAGAGGCTCTTGTTAACCAGGCAACAATTACTGGAGAACCGCTTGCTGTAGAAAAAAGGGAAGGTGCCTCTGTTTTTGCGGGAACCATAGTGCAGGAAGGGGAAATCTTTGTAGAGGTGCGCGAAACTGGTAAGCACACAAAAGTTCAGAACATTCTTCAGATGATAGACAATTCCCAGTCGCTAAAAGTATCTTCCCAAGTTCGCTCGGAAAATTTGGCTAATCATCTTGTAAAATACAATTTTATGCTTTCTTTGGCTACATTCCTTGTTACCAGGAATATTGCAAAAGTGATGGCAACTTTAATGGTGGACTATTCATGCGCAATGAAACTTGCTGCTCCTATTGCAGTTTTAAGCGCTATGAAAGAAGCTGCAAGCAATGGTATTATCGTAAAGGGTGGAAAATTTTTAGAGAACGCTTCCCTTGCAGATACTGTTGTTTTTGATAAGACTGGAACCCTTACAAATGCAAAGCCCCAGCTAGCTGAAATATATGCTTACGATGGCAGGAAAAAAGACGATGTTCTTGCTATTGCAGCCTGCCTTGAAGAACATTTTGCTCATCCTATAGCCAGTGCAATTGTAAAGGCTGCAAAAGACAAAAACATTCTTCATCCAGAGGAACATGCAAAGGTTGAATACATAGTGGCACACGGAATAGCAACAACGTTGCACGGCAAAAATCTTTTGATAGGAAGCCGTCACTTTATTTTTGAGGATGAAAAATGCAAGGCACCAGCAGACCTGGAAAAAATTCAAAAGGATGCGCTGGAAAACGGAATGTCGCTTTTGTATCTTGCAGAAGAAAAAACTGTGATAGGAATTTTTGCAATTAATGATCCTGTAAGAGAAAATGCGGCAAAGATTATAAAATCCCTTCACGAGTCTGGGATTAAAAACTGCGTCATGATAACTGGTGATGATGAGGGTGCCGCCAAGAATGCAGCAAAGCTTA
>JAFVDR010000212.1 GCA_017476165.1 Treponema sp.
CTACTGGCACTCCGACCATCTCGGTTCTGCTCATTTCATCACGGACTATCAGGGCAACGGGTACCAGCGCATCGAGTACACGCCGTACGGCGAGGAGTGGGTTGAGCTTGAGCCTGATGCAGGAGACATTTACCTGCCGTACAGGTTTACTGGAAAGGAGCGGGACGAGGAGACTGGGCTGTATTACTATGGTGCTAGGTATCTTGACCCAGTGTATTCACGGTGGCTCTCCACTGACCCTGCTGTAGGGGATTATCTGCCGTCAGCACCCACAAGTGACGATGCTCGTAAGCGGAACCAGAACCTACCTGGAATGGGTGGGGTGTTTAATAGTATTAATATGCAACTGTATCACTATGCTGGGAATAATCCCATTCGTTATATAGACCCTGATGGAAAATTCGCTTTTGCTGTAGCTGCAGTAATTGTGTGGGGAGTTAATAGCGTATTACTAGGATATGGCGTTCATCATTATACTGCAGATAAAGGTAAAGATATATACAGGAAAATAGATAATGAAGGCTCTGCAAAGTGCAGTTCATTGGACATGTATTGTTTGTACAGGAGCGGTCAACTAAAAAATATAACTTTAAGACAACTGGGACTTCTTGATAAAATTCAAAATGTCGTAGAAAAAGGCATACTTACTAAGAAATTAGGAGACCCGATACAAAAAAGATTCCTTGATCAAATAAAGAAAGGTAGTTACGGTTTTAATAACAGTTATCAATTTGAATTTTACAAATTTGCTATAGGAAATGCCACTGTAAATGGTATTTTTAATGGAACAGTTAGTCAAAATGATGATGGAACTTTACACGTAGAGGGAACTATAACTTATCGTTTTACGGATATATTTACAGATCCGTATGACACTTTTGATTTTTTTTCTGGAGAATGGAATCCTGATGGTGTTCCTTACAATATCCATGATATGTGGAATGTTGATATAAACGGAGATTTCTAATGGACAGGAAATTAAGCATTTGTTTTTCTATTCTCTTTGTATATTGGATATTTTGTATTGTATGTACAAAAAAAATATTACTTTCTCCTGGGTATTATCTTATAGGAAATAAAATTACAGGGTGGTGTACATTTTATGATATCAAATTTAATGTGGCAGTAGCGGGTATAGACGATTGGATGGAGACAGAACGCTACCTATATGGATATAGATGTGTAGTAGGCAACTATATTTATGATAAATTTACCGGTACTTACAATTTTGTTCCATCTAATTTTTATCATGAACTTGACAAACTCGGGTTGTCATATACAATGACTGATGCAAGAAATATTTTTAACCCAAAGCCTCGGGAAGCTCGGTGAGGCAATGGAGAGCGTGACGTACCCTGACGGCGAGGCCGTGGACTACGGCTATGACGGTGGCGGACAGGTGACGAGCGTTGTCGGAAGTCACTACGGGCATGACTTCGTGTACGTGTCCGACATCGGCTATGACGAGTTCGGGCAGAGGGCGTACATCAAGTACGGTACGGGAGTGCGCTCTGATTATGAGTACGACCCAAACCGCAGGTGGCTGAGCAGCATAGCTACTGCCAAGGCACAGAAGAAGTACTAGAACATCTCGTATTCGTTTGACCTTGTGGGCAACGTGCTGGGCTACACGAACGACTGCACGTCTGGCGGAGGCTATCGCACTTCTCAGACATATTCTTACGACTCGCTCTACCAGCTTGTCAGTGCGACGGGAACTACGCGCTACGAACCGGTTGCCGGCGGAGTCGTGTCCGAGCACGAAAGCACCTATACCCAAAGCTTTGCATTTGATATACGTATCCGTCAATTCTAGCCTAAATTATTCTACCCATTCACCTCGCATTTTAAAAGGGGTAATTTCAATGTTCCAGGGAAGCAGTTTATTCCAGTCTCCGTCGGTTTGGGCGTAAGGAGCCTTTTCAAAAATTCAATGCATTCGGCTTTTTAAATCGGCGTCTATGTCCGTCTGGTTTTCCAATCCGTACAGGCACAGCCTTATTCGACCTTTTTTCTCGATTCTATTATATGCGTGCAGCAGGGATTTTCAAGGGGATTGGTTGGAGGCAGGGCAGCAGTATTCCCTGCCTAAAAAATTTAGTTTTTTACAATGTGCCAGGAAGGCACTGACCGATATGCTTTAAGCATTCCGCCAGTGCTTTGTATGGTGCGGGTGCACCTTATTTCTTTGAATTCCAGTAGGCAGCATTCCAGCGGAGTTCGTTGCGGAACTGTGGAATAGTTGTATCATTATCGATGACTGCACATTCTATTCCTACCATTTCACACCAGTCACGTAGCATGTCTGTAGACACAATGTTGCTGAATGCCGTGTGGTGTCCGCCGCCTGCAAGAATCCATGCTTCTGCAGATGTTTGCAGGCTTGGATATGGCTTCCAAAGCATTCGTGCTACAGGCAGTTTTGGAAGTGGTGCTTCTGGTGGAATGACGTTGATTTCATTGACAACACAGCGGAACCTGTTGCCCATGTCAACAACAGCGGCAACAAGACCATTGCCTTCCAACGTGTTGAATACCATTCGTGCCGGAGGCTCCTTGTCGCCAATGCCAAGATGATGAACTTCGATTTTTGGTTTGGACACTGCAATTTCTGGGTCTACTTCGAGCATGTGGCTTCCTATGTTTGCTTCTTTTCTTGCCACAAGATTGTAGGTGTAGTCTTCCATAAATGCATTGCCTTTTTTTCCTTCAACAACAAGGCCATCTGTCATTGCCTTGAAAGTACGTACAAGACAGGACGTCTTCCAGTCTCCTTCTGCTCCGAATCCGTATCCGTCTGCAAGGAGCCTTTGGATTGCAAGACCCGGCAGCTGCTTCATGCCGTGCAAATCCTGGAAGTTTGTACACAGGGCTTTTCCGTTGTTGTCCTTAAGGAATTTGCGGAGGGCAATCTCAATCTTTACCTGCTCCTTTATCTGTGCAATGACAAAATCTTTTTCAAATCCATTTCCGCAGTCATACACTATTTCGTATTTCTGATTGTATTCGTCATACAGAGCGTCAATGTCTGCCTTTGATACTTCATTCATGTATGCAACTAGATCTCCGATTCCGTAGTACGGCACTGACCATCCGAACTGTATCATTGCTTCTACTTTGTCGCCATCCGTAACGGCAACTTCGCGCATATTGTCACCAAAACGGAGGCACCGGAGTGTTTTTCCGTCTGCTACTGCACGTGCAACGCGCATCCAGTCTGCAATGCGTTTCTGTGTTGTTTCATTGTTCCAGTGCCCGACAATAACCTTGCGGGGAAGATCCATTCTGCTTGTTATGAATCCGAATTCGCGGTCTCCATGTGCACTCTGGTTTAAATTCATGAAGTCCATGTCCATTGTTGCGTATGGAATTTCTACATTAAACTGAGTGTTGAGTTGCAAAAGCGGTTTTTTGTATGCATTTAGTCCTGCTATCCACATCTTTGCAGGGCTGAATGTGTGCATCCAGCAAATGATGCCTGCGCATGTATCATCTGAGTTTGCCTGTTCAAGTGTTTTGTGAATTGATTCTGGAGTGAGAAGTGTTTCTTTCCATACCAGTTTGCATGGCAATCCTGCTTTTTTATTCAAAGATTCTACGATTTCCTTTGAATTTTTTGCGACCTGCTTCAGAGTTTCTTCTCCATACAGATCCTGACTGCCAGTGATGAACCAAAATTCATAATCTGCCAAATTCATATATGCCTCCTTAATAAAGCCTTATTTGCAGCGTTTCAGGGTATGCCTAAAAAGCGTGAACCTTAAACCTCATGACATTCCATGAGGCTGGTCGCAAAGAAACGTGATATGTACCGTTGCTGCTTTCTATCAGTTTTGCAGGAACTGGTTTTACTGATTCTGGCAAGGTAAGGGAATTCTTTGCATTCAAGTCTGAGCCAAACAGTTCTGTCCGATAAAACATTTCTGTGTTTTCAAATGAAAGCAAATCTATTTCTGTTTCAGACACGTCTGTCTTGCTGGAATTTAATGCAAATACTGTTACTACATCAGCTTCTTCATCGTATACTGTAGAAAAAATGACTGCTGGAACTTCACCGTACTTTGCAGTCACTTTTTTTTCTGTCTTTACAACAGGATTTAATACTGTACCCCGTCCATATAATGATACGTCTTGGAACGGATAGTAAATGGTTTGTTTGAATGCACCTTTCCCCGGTTCTGTAAAGATTGGGGCAATGA
>JAFVDR010000213.1 GCA_017476165.1 Treponema sp.
ACTGCAAAGGTGAGCGAAGGTCAAAAAGTCAGCAAGGGAGATGACCTTATCACTTTTGACATTGAAGCAATACAGGCTGCAGGATACGACATTACGACACCAGTCATCATCAGCAATGCAGATGATTTTGCAAACGTTGACGTACTCATAAACGAGGGTGCAACAGTGAATGCAGGCGATGCCCTGCTGAATGCAAGCAACATGTAGTTTTGGGAGAATGCAATGAAAGGTTACAGAATGCCGGAAGGCTTTTTATGGGGTGGTGCAACAGCCGCAAATCAGTGCGAGGGGGCATGGAATGAAGGAGGAAGAGGGCTTGCAAATGTAGACCTGATTCCCTATGGAAAAGACAGGTGGCCAGTTGCCCAGGGCAAAATGAAAATGCTCGAATGTGATGCAGAGCATGCGTACCCTGGACACGAAGCAATTGACTTTTACCATCATTATAAAGAAGACATTGCACTATTTGCCCAGATGGGCTTTAAGTGCTACCGCATGTCGATTGCGTGGACGCGAATCTTTCCGAACGGAGATGAAGATGAGCCGAATGAGAAGGGTCTTGCCTTTTATGACAGCGTATTTGACGAATGCAAAAAGCATGGCATTGAACCTCTCGTAACCCTCGTTCACTTTGATGCACCGGTGCACCTGATAAAAAAGTTTGGAAGCTGGCGCAGCCGCGAAATGATAGCTTGCTTTGAAAAATATGCACGCACTGTTTTTACGCGCTACAAGGACAAGGTAAAATACTGGCTTACGTTTAATGAAATAAACATGCTCCTTCATGCACCTTTCATGGGGGCAGGCATAGTATTTGAAGACGGAGAGAACGAAGAACAGGTAAAATATACGGCAGCTCACCATGAGCTTGTCGCAAGTGCTCTTGCAGTAAAGGCTGCACACGAAATTAATCCATCCATGAAAGTGGGATGCATGATTAATGCAGGAGATTTCTATCCGTATTCATGCAATCCGCAGGACGTATGGGAAGCCCTGTGCAAAAACAGGGAAAGCTATTTCTTTGTCGATGCTCAAAGCCGCGGTGCATACCCTGCGTACGCCATTAAAAAACTGGAACGCGAAGGCATTACGCTTCCGCTCCAGCCGGGGGATGAGGAAATTCTAAAGGCAGGCACTGTTGATTTTGTCAGTTTCAGCTATTACAGTACGAGGGCTGTTGCAGCTCCAGGAAGCAATGTGCCGGCTGCAACGGCAAACATCATGCTGGGAGTAAAGAATCCATATCTTAAGGAATCTGACTGGGGATGGGCAATTGACCCTCAGGGATTGCGTACCACGATGAACACGCTCTATGACCGTTACCAAAAGCCCCTGTTCATTGTGGAAAACGGAATCGGAACAAACGACACGGTAGAATCAGACGGAACGGTGCACGATGATGACCGCATTGCATACATGAGTGCACACATTCTTGAAATGGAAAAGGCTGTCGTAGAAGACGGCATTCCGCTGATGGGCTACACCATGTGGGGCCCAATTGACATTGTGAGTGCAAGCACTGGCGAAATGAAAAAGCGCTACGGCTTTATCCGCGTAAACAAGGACGATGCCGGCAATGGCGATTTGAGCCGTTCCAAAAAGAAATCCTTTGAATGGTACAGGAATGTCATTGCAACAAACGGTGAAAACTTATAGGATGAAAGAAACCCCCTGAAGGATACAGCTTTGGGGGCACCGTAAGGACATGCAATGAAATTTGTTTTTTTGGACATTGACGGAACGCTGCTTTCGTTTGGACAGGCACAACCTCCTCTTTCTGCCGTACAGGCTGTCAGGCAAGCCCGTGAAAACGGGCATCAGGTCTACATCAATACCGGTCGCTGCCGATGCGAGGTGACAGATGACATTACATCCATTGGCTTTGATGGAATCATCTGCTCAAATTCCCTGTACATTGAAGAAAGGGGACTCTGCCTTGAAAAGCATCAGATGGAAGCATCACGTGTACAGGAAATTGCCCAGTGGCTTGAAAACGAAGACGTGGGCTTTTTCTTTGAAGGCCACGATAAAGTCATGGCAACAAAACGGTACTTTGAGCAGCTGCTTCCACTTGTAGGCAAAGAAGTCATTGAGCGGCAAAAAAAAGTGTTTCCTGCCATACAGGAAGCAGCCCTTTCCTTTGACGGCATCGGAAAAATAAATTTCATTTCGAGACCTGGACTTTGTACAAAATTAAAAGAGCAGTTCGGAAAACTGTTTCAGGTAAACGAATGGTCTTTTCTGGGAAAGGATTTCGGCATGGGCGAAATTACCGTGCTTGAAGCAAGCAAGGCGAATGGAGTGCGCTACATCATTGAACGCCATGATGCAGTCAAGGACGATTGCTATGCATTCGGCGACAGTGCCGGTGACCTTTCCATGATAGACTTTTGTGGATGCGGTGTTGCGATGGGCAATGCCGAAGATGTGCTAAAGCAGCATGCAGACTACATAACGTCTGATGTGGATAACGACGGACTTGAAAAAGCATTCAGGCATTTTGGACTGATATCCTGAAGGGGGCGAACATGACGATTGTAAAGATTCTGAACAATAATGCTGTCGTATGCAGCGGAAACGACGGAAAGGAATTTGTTGCAATGGGCAGGGGGCTTGCTTTTCAGCAAAAGGCAGGGAACACCCTTGATGAATCTAAAATCGAAAAGACATTCGTCTTGAAAAATGAAAAGGACAGCAGCCGCTTTCAAAAGTTCATAAAAGACATCCCGATGGAAGACGTATTCCTTGCCGAAAAAATCATTTCAAACGCCCAAAAAAAAGCATCCAGAACCTTTGCCGACGGAATTTATGTAACGCTGACAGACCACCTGAGCGCGGCGTTGGAACGGGCACGCAGCAATGTTTCCATCACGAACCCCCTGACGAGTGCCATCAAAAGCTTTTATCCCACGGAATTCCAGATGGGCGAAGAAGCCGTGTGCATCATTGAAAAAGAATGCGGCATCAGGCTTCCCGTTGACGAAATTGCCTTTTTTACCATGCACTTTGTAGCAGCAGAACTGGGCGATTCCGACATGCAGTTTGGCGATGTCCTTAGTTTTGTTCGGGATGTCAGCGAAATCGTAAAGCAGGAACTTCTGCCCCTATTCGACGAAATCTCGATTTCTTGGCAGCGTTTCATAACCCACCTTTCGTTTTTTGCACAGCGGCTTTTTTCCGGAAAGGAAAAGGAAGAAAAACCAGCACCGCTGTACGAATCTGTCGCTGCATCGTATCCGAATGCACTTGCCTGCGTGGAAAAAATCATCTGTTACATCAAGGAACACTACGGACACAGCGTCAATTTCGACGAAAAGACCTACCTTATCATTCACGTAAACCGCCTTCAGGAAGAATCTGGAGCGCAGTAATGTGGAGTTTTGCAGACTGCTTCAGGCTTGCTTTTTTGTGTGCAGGCATTTCAAACATCGAAAAAATCTACAACTGCTTTACCCGCGTTCACGTAGCCGTTAAAAATCTTGATGCCGTAAGCCCTGAAAACCGCGAAAAACTCAAGCGTCTTCCTTTGGTAAAGTCTCTCCTTGTCCGCGGCAATGAAATTCAGCTTGTCATTGGCATGGAATCTAAAGCCATCAGTGCTGCATGCAACAAGCATTTGGGAATATCCTGAGGCGGGCAGCACGGAATCTGACTGAAGGGGGTGGAACTTTCCGTCTTTTAATGGTACAAAAGAAGCATGAAACTTTTGATAGTAATCGACATGCAGAATGATTTTATTGACGGAGCACTGGGTACAAAAGAAGCTGTAGCAATTGTGGACAACGTAGCAAAAAAAATTGCCGACTGGAAGGCGGCTGGCGGCATGGTAGTCTTTACCCGCGACACGCACCAGCAGAATTACCTTCAGACACAGGAAGGAAAGAATCTTCCTGTTGTGCACTGCGTAGAAGGAACTGCCGGATGGCAGATTTCCGACAGGCTCGACGTGGGTGATTCCCGCATTTTCAACAAGCCTTCCTTTGGCTCCATGGAACTTGCAGACTTTGCTGCAACCGTGCCTGAACTTGCCGAAATAGAGCTTGTAGGACTGTGCACCGGCATTTGCGTCATCAGCAATGCAATGATTCTGAAAGCAAAACTGCCCGAAGTCCCCATCGCCGTTGATGCACGCTGCTGTGCATGCGTAACCCCCGAAAGTCATGAAACGGCACTGAATGCAATGAAGCTGTGCCAAATTGCAGTGCACAATTGATTAAACCCGCCGACTTGGGCGGAAACAAGGTTTCCGAACAAGTCTATTTTATGATATATTTATGATATAGTAAGAAAGCGATTCTGTCATTCTGACCACCGTAGGTGTGAAGAATCTAGTTTTGTTTTGCGACAAAGGTAGATTCTTCGGGGTTTTTACCTTTCAGGATCGCTTCAAGTCCAATACAAGGAGTTTTACATGATAAAAAAGCTATTGGTTGCAGCCTTGCTCTTGACGGTGCTGGCAGCAGACTTTTCATTCGCAGCAAAAAACAGGCAGATTCCTGCCGAAGTGGGCATTCAGAAAGTGGACGCTGTTTCCGACATGTTCAGTGACGGATACAAGATAACCACGGTCACAATCCTTTACAAGAAAAAGCTTGACCCAGCTTCCGTTTCGGTTGACGACTACGAAGTCGAAGGACAGTATGTAAAGTCTGTCGAAGTGAACGGCACGAAAGTTACCCTTCACCTTGACACGTCAAACATCTGGTATCCGGAGCGCGAAAACAGCAGGGAACTCAACGGAAAGAACACCTTCGGAAAGTATGCAATCGTGACGCAGAAGGGCGATGTTACCACGAGCGACGGCAAGGACACGTACACAGGCTCCTTTACGATTACAAGCGAAAAGCTGAAGGAACCGAAAATCTGCAAGAAATTCTGGGAAAAGACCTATTTGGACGATGAAACGAACGTAGAAGTCCGCTACGCAGTCTTTACGCCCGACAACTACGACAAAGGCTGGAAGTACCCTGTCATCGTGTTTGTTCCCGATTCCCGTGCGACAAGCAATGTGAGCCGGGCTTCGCTCCTTCAGGGAATGGGCGGCAGCATCTGGGCAACCGATGCCGAACAGCAAAAGCATCAGGCCATAGTCATTGTCGTGCAGTACCCCAAGTATGCCGAGGAAAAGTTCGGCCCCCTTGTCAGCGAAGACGGTAGCTGGAATGCAAAGCTCGAAGCAATCTACAGGCTGGTCAACAAGGAAATCGGAAATTCCAGGGCGGACAAGCACAGGATTTACGGTGTCGGACAGGGCGAAGGTGCGGCCGCAAACCTTTTGATTGGCCAGAAATATCCGTCGTTCTATGCAGGCCAGATTGCTATTTCGCCACTGTACGAAATCAGGGACATTGATGCCCTTGCACAGGAAAAACTGTGGATTATGGTATCGTCAAAAGACAGGCAGTCTTGCAGTGCAATGGAAAAGTCACTCAAACCTCTCTTTGAAAAGCCCGGCAAGCTGTGCAAGGAAACGTGGCCGGTCGATTTGTCTGACGAAGGCTTTGCAAAGGCTGCCAAAGACCAGATAGACAAAGAAGCATTGAACAATTACACCGTCATAGACGGCGGCACGAGGGAATACACCTGGTGCATAGGCTATAATATAGAAGAAATTCGCGAATGGCTGCTTGCCCATTGATTGAAGCCTGCATATTTATGGCTTGAACAGCCTTTTTCTTTTCCTAGAGAAATTCCACTTTTTTTCCGCCAGAAAAAATTTTTTTTCTGGCGGAAAAAAAAAACAAAAATTTTCGTTCCTATGTGTTGATAAAAGAACATAAGGTATGTATACTGGCATAGGAATACTTTAAAATAATAAAAAAAGAGAATAATTATGAATGAGATCATGGAAAAAGAAATTTCAAAACCTTCAGTAACAAACAGAGCCCTTGCCCTTTTTACAGCCCTCATGTACCTGTCATGCCTTGCACCGGCAGCAGTGCATGCGGAATCAGTAAGCGGCATCCATGGTGATGTCCCTGCCAAGAATCCCGCCTTTGCCGTAAGCCTTATAAGCGCGGAAGGGGGCGGAGAGGTAAGGCTTGGCAGGGCAAGCATAGTGATACCGCCCGGAGCACTCCTTGAAGACACTGAAATAAGCATATGGAGATTAACACGGGTTCATGATACAGGCGAGAACATAGACAATGCCACCGCATCAGGCGGAGGCTACCGATTCCTTCCTGCAGGACAGCAGTTCCAGAAGGAAGTAATCATAACCATTCCTTACGACAGGTCTCTGAACCAGAAGGAAACCGCTCTTGAAGATGCGGCAACCTATTTCTACGACACGAAGGCAAAAAGGTGGACTAAGCTTAAAAGGCTCGAGGTGAACAGGCCTGACGCAACAATAACCAGTGCAAGCACCCACTTCACCGACATGATAAATGCCACCCTTGCATTGCCGGATACGGCAAGTCCCCTTGAGCTCAACATAAACAGCATAAAGGGACTGGAGGCTGCAGACCCGCTCGGCGGAATGATAAGGATGGAGGCTCCTCAGGCTGGAGCATCAGGAGATGCATCGTTTA